>NZ_CBFHJT010000064.1:1286-14934 GCF_965656025.1 Polaribacter sp. | reverse complement strand
ATCTAAAAAATTCCTTGCTTTTTCTCCAATTGTTATTACATCCACAACTCCAGTAATATTTTTGGCTTCTGAAGCATCAAAAGATGCTAAAACTTGCCCAAAAGAAGGCGGTCTTAAAACAGAAGCATACAACATACCTTCTGTTTTATAATCTAAGCCAAATAAAGGTTTTCCTGTAATAATTTTATCAATATCTACATTAATAGCATCCTTACCAATAATGGTAAAATCTTTAATTTCTTTTAATTTTACATTTTCTGGAACTTCCAATAATGCAGCATCTTTTACAACATCACCATAGCCTAAAGTTGCTCCATCTAGATTGATAATCGTACCTTTTGATGCCTTTAAAGTAGCAACATCTACATTCCATTTATTAGCTGCTGCAGTTACCAACATTTGTTTTGCGGTAGCACCTGTTTGTCTTAAAACAGTCCAATTTTGTCTTATAGATTGGCTACCACCTGCAATTTGACGTTTATAATTTTTAGTATCTAACGCACCTTGAGCTACTGTTACATTTTTCCATTCTACATCTAACTCTTCTGCAATAATCATTGGCATAGATGTTTTTACACCTTGACCAATTTCTGGATTTGGGGAAAAAATAGTCACATAACCTTCATCAGAAATTTTAATAAATGCATTAAAATCGTTAAAATTTAGGCTCGCAATATCTACAGGCATTTTAGCTTCTGGTTTACAGGCTGTTAAAAAATTAAAGCCAATTAGCATACCACCACCTGCCAAAACAGAGGTTTTTAAAAAGTTTCTTCTGCTAAAATTATCGTTTTTGTGAAGTTTCATGTTTATTGGTTTTAATTAAGACAATTTTTCTGAAGCAACTTTAACTGCTTTTTCTATTCTGTTGTAAGAAGCACATCTACAAATATTACCATGCATGGCTTCTCTTATTTCATTTTCAGAAGGATTTTTATTTTCCTCTAAAAAGGCAGCAGCTGTCATGATTTGTCCTGCTTGACAGTACCCACATTGCGGTACATCTATTTCTTTCCAAGCCACTTGCACAGGATGTTTACCATCTTTAGATAAACCCTCTATGGTTGTAATTTTTGTATCGTCTAAAATAGCAACTTGCATTTGGCAACTTCTTGTTGCAACACCATCTATATGCACTGTACATGCACCACATTGTGCAATACCACAGCCAAATTTAGTACCTACCAAATTTAATTCGTCTCTTAAAACCCAAAGTAAAGGTGTATCTGCATCTGCGGTAACAGAAACTTGTTTTCCGTTAACATTTAAAGTATAATTTGGCATAAAAAGTTGATTTATAATTTATTGCTCTAAGTTACAAAAAATTGTAAATTATTAATTCAAACTGCTCTTTTTGTACTAAATTTAACAGAAAAGTAATTTTACATTAAACTTTTTATACTCAATAATGTCTAAGTTTTATGAAAGCAAATCACATACAACATTTATATAATAGAGTTGGTTTTGGCATTGGCCCAAATGAAATAAAGCGTTTGTCTAAAAAAAACAAACACAAAGTTGTAGAAGAAGTTTTTAAAAATTCTGCTAAAACCACCCCTTTAAAAGCCGATGTATCTTTCTTAAAAGATGTAAAACCTAACGACCTTAAGAACAAAGAAAAAAGACAAGCATTACAAAAAGTTAGCAGAAAAAAAGTACAAGGTTTTTCTGTTTCTTGGATGGAAAGAATTTTAAATCCGACAGAGGTTTTTAGAGAAAAAATGACTTTATTTTGGGCGAATCACTTTGTTAGTGAAAGCAGAAACAACATCCTTTTTACTCAAAATTATAACAATTTACTTAGAAAAAATGCTTTTGGAAATTTTAGAGATTTTACCAAAAAAGTTTCTAAAGATGCTTCTATGTTGGGTTATTTAAACAACAAACAAAATAGAAAAAAGAGTCCGAATGAGAATTTTGCAAGAGAATTAATGGAGCTTTTTACCTTAGGACAAGGAAATTATACAGAAACAGACATTAAAGAATCTGCCAGAGCTTTTACAGGATATAGCCATAATTTTAGGGGCAAATTTGTGATGAAAAAGAGACATCATGATGAAAATGAAAAGACTTTTTTTGCAAAAACGGGTAATTTTAATGGTGATGATATTATTGATATCATTTTAGAACAAGAACAATGTGCTCGTTTTATATCAGAAAAAATATACCGTTATTTTGTAAATGAAACCATCAACAAAAAACATGTAGATGCAATGACCACTGTTTTTTACAAGGATTATGATATCGAAAATTTAATGCGTTTTGTTTTATTATCAGATTGGTTTTATGAGGATGAAAATATTGGTACGAAAATAAAATCGCCTATGGAGTTTTTAGCAGGCATACACAAAGTAATTCCATATCATTTTAAAAGACCAAAACAAGCCTTGTTAGTTCAACGTTTATTAGGGCAAACTTTATTAAGACCCCCAAATGTTGCTGGTTGGAAAACTGGAAGAAATTGGATTGATAGTAACACTCTAGTGAGACGTTTGCGATTTGCATCCATCATTTTAAATAATGCCGAAATTACATACTCAGACACTGGAGATGAAGAAACAATGCTTACCAATTTTACTTCTAAAAAATTGAAAAGAAAAGCGTTTATTAAAACGAAAACCAATTGGAATCCATTTGAAAAAAATTATGAAAAAATCGACAACAAAACGTTGATTTCTTTGGTAATAGCATCTAAAATAAATGTAGGTACAGCAGAATTGCTAACAGAAAATTTAGGTATCCCAAAAAAGGATTTTTGTGTTCAATTAATGTCTATACCAGAATATCAACTTTGTTAAACTTTCAATTTTAATTGAAAATCATAAACTTAAAATTATGAAACGTAGAGATTTTTTAAAACAAACCACTTTTGCTTCGGGTATGTTTTTTGTACCCCAGTTTTTAAAGGCTTTTGAGCAAATACCTACCAAAACTTTTGGTAACAAAAAAGTGGTTATTATTCAGTTGAAAGGTGGTAATGATGGTTTAAATACTGTAGTACCTTTTAGAAACGATATTTATTACCAACAACGTGCAAATATTGCTTTGCAGCCAGCCAATTTATTAAAAATTACTGATGAAATTGGTTTGCATAAAAGTTTGGCTGATTTGCAAAAATTATATGACAAAGGTTTTGTAAGTATTATTAATAATGTGGGGTATCCAAACCCAAATTTATCGCACTTTAGAGCTACAGATATTTGGCAAACAGCAAGCAATAGCAACGAATATTTACAAAATGGTTGGGTTGGGCGTTATTTAGATTATACCAAAGCAAACCCAATAAAAGCTATTGAAGTAGATGAATCTTTATCGCTTTTATTGAAAGGAAAAACACAAAATGGATTGGCGGTAACCGATGCTAAAAGCTTGTACAACTCTTTAAGAGAACCTTTTTATAAAAATGTAATAAATGCCAATACAGATGCGCATTTAAACGAACATAATTTAGGATATTTGTACAATACCATGATTGATGCAAAATCTTCTGCAAAATATATTTTTGAAAAAACGAAGATTAAAAATGCGTCTTATAAGTATCCAAAAAACTTGTTTGGCAAACAGTTAAAAACCATCTCTCAATTTATAAATTCTGGTTTAGATACACAGGTTTATTATGCAGGTTTAACAGGTTTTGATACACATGCAAATCAGCAAAATACCCAAGCAAGATTGCTAAAAATGTACGCAGAAAGTATGGCTGTGTTTGTAGAAGATTTACAAAAAAACAACAATTTTGATGATGTGCTAATTCTTACTTTTTCTGAATTTGGAAGACGTGTAAAACAGAATCAATCTAAGGGAACAGATCATGGAACAGCAAATAATGTATTTTTGATTGGAAAAAACCTAAAGCAAAATGGTTTATACAACAACATCCCAGATTTAAGTAATCTAGACAAAAACGGAAACCTAAAACACGAAATTGATTTTAGAGAAGTTTATGCCACTATTTTAGACAAATGGTTACAAGTTGATGATACTGCTATTTTGAATAAATCGTTTTCTAAGTTAAACTTTGTGTAAGGCAATCGTTTTAACTTTTTAAAAAATTAAGCAACCTTTATTATACAAAAGATAAAAAATAATTGCATATTCAACTATTAATCGTAATATTGCAATGTATTAATTAATAGAAAAATGGGATTAGCAAAAACGGAAATGTTTACAGACCAACAAAATGAGATTTCTCTTTTTGCCAAAGTATTCGGACATCCTGCAAGGGTAGCCATTTTACAGCATTTATTTAAAATTAACGCTTGTGTTTGTGGAGACTTGGTAAACGAAATCGGACTAGCACAACCAACAATTTCGCAACATTTAAAAGAGTTAAAAAATTTAGGTTTAATTAAAGGAAATGTAGAAGGAACAAGTGTTTGCTACTGTATTCATAAAGAAAATTGGACTGCAATGAAAACTCTTATGGCTCAATTTTTAAACCAAGACTTAACAGAAAAGCAGCAATGTTGTTAAAAAAAATTTAAATCTATTAATCGTATCATCGCAATAAACAAATATTATTATGAAACTATCACAAGTAAAATTAGCACTAAAACAATTAGAAATCATAAGTTTTAAATTACCAAACGGAACTTTGGTACCCAATCATTTTCATGTTACAGAAATAGGTAAAATTACCAAACATTTTATTGATTGTGGTGGTACTGAAAGAAAAGAAGATGTTGTAAATTTTCAACTTTGGAATGCAAACGACTACGACCACAGATTGCATCCAGAAAAATTATTAAATATTATTGAACTTTCTGAAAACGTTTTAAATATATCAGATTTAGAAATTGAAGTAGAATATCAGGCAGATACAATTGGCAAATTTGGATTAGATTTTGACGGACAACACTTTTTATTAACCAGTAAACAAACAGATTGTTTAGCAAAAGACAAATGTGGTATTCCTTTAGAAAAAACAAAGGCAACAATATCAGCAATAATTGATGAACCTTGCTGCGCTCCTGGTAGTAATTGTTGTTAAACCTAATTTAAAATTTATAAAAAATGACCCTGACAAAACCAACGGTATTTTCAGAAATAGAAAGTGTAATCAAATCATTAAATACAGAAACTATTTCAAGAGAGCGCAAAACAGTTTTACAACCGCTAACTGATTATATTCAGTCCAAAGTTTCAGAAAACAAAGAAATCCGCATCAACTTTATCTGTACTCACAATTCACGTAGAAGTCATTTATCACAAGTTTGGGGGCAAACAATGGCAAATTACTTCAATATCAAAAATGTGTTTTGTTATTCGGGCGGAACTGAAAGCACCGCACTTTTTCCTGTGGTTGCCGAAACATTACAAAATTCAGGTTTTCAAATTAAAACGATATCAAAAAACGAAAACCCAATTTACAGTATCAAATATGCTGACAACGAGCATCCAATAATTGGCTTTTCAAAAAAATTAGATGACGACTTTAATCCCAAATCCGAATTTGTAGCAATTATGACTTGCTCACAAGCAGATGGTGGTTGCCCTTTTATAGCAGGTGCAGAAAAACGTATTCCTATTACTTTTGAAGATCCAAAAGTATTTGACAATACACCACAACAAGCCGCAAAATATAAGGAACGAAGTCTGCAAATTGCAACTGAATTATTCTATATTTTTTCTCAAATAAATTCTTAAAAATGGCTTTAAAAAAATTAAGTTTTTTAGATAAAAATCTAACATTGTGGATATTTATTGCAATGATTATTGGTGTTGGACTTGGGTATTTTATTCCAACATTTCCCAACATTATAAATTCATTTAGTAGCGGAACAACAAATATTCCCATTGCAATTGGTTTGATTTTAATGATGTATCCACCTTTGGCAAAGGTTAATTATTCATTATTGCCGAAAGTTTTTAGAAATACCAAAATCCTTTCCATTTCATTAATTCTCAATTGGATAATTGGTCCTGTTTTAATGTTTGTTTTGGCAATCACATTTTTACGAGATTATCCCGAATATATGGTCGGTTTAATTCTAATTGGTTTGGCTCGTTGCATTGCAATGGTTTTGGTTTGGAACGACCTCGCAGAAGGCAGTAGTGAATATGGAGCAGGTTTGGTAGCTTTAAACAGTATTTTTCAAGTTTTCGCTTACAGCTTTTATGCGTGGATTTTTATTACAGTTCTTCCGCCCTATTTTGGATTTGAAGGAGCAATTGTAGATATTTCAATCGGCACAATTGCAGAAAGCGTCGCTATTTATTTAGGTATTCCTTTCTTAATGGGAATTTTAAGTAGATTAATTTTAGTCAAATTAAAAGGCGAAGATTGGTACACCAACAAATTCATTCCAACGATTTCACCAATTACCTTAATTGCACTTTTATTTACAATTGTAGTTATGTTTTCATTAAAAGGAGAATTGATAGTAGAAATTCCAATGGACGTTTTGATTATCGCAGTTCCTTTACTTATCTACTTTACGTTAATGTTTATCATTGGTTTTTTCTTTACCAAAGCAACAGGTGCAGAATATGACAAAACGGCTTCAGTTGCATTTACAGCAGCAGGTAATAATTTTGAGCTAGCTATTGCAGTTGCTATTGCAGTTTTCGGACTAAATTCAGGGCAAGCCTTTGCAGGTGTTATTGGTCCTTTAGTAGAAGTACCTGCCTTAATTTTATTGGTTCGCGTTTCTTTTTGGTTACGTAAAAAATATTATAAGCAACCCAACAGAAAATAAAAAAAGATTAAAATCTTCTAATAAATACGGTTTAGCTGCAAATCTAAACCGTATTTTTTTAGTTTGATAAAAGTTGATACTTCAAAGTTTGTACGTTTTATTTACAAGAACTCTTAACAAATAAGTTTATGCATACTTTACTTTTCTTATAATACGTAAGGCCTCATTATATTTAATGTAGGTGTTGTTATTTGCTAAACTTTTAATGTATGTTTTTGCTTTTTTAAGGTTCTCTACAACGTCTAAAAAACCGTGTAAATAACAAATTAAATAATTAGTTGGTAATCGTAAAACATCTTCTTGCTCTGTACTAGAAAGCGGTTTTTTTTGCACTATTTTTTGAACAATTAAATTACAATTATTATAAATATGTATCATTATTTCTTCGTTAAAAACGGGTGGTTCAAACAAAAATTCTTTTACAATATTGTGTTTGCCATTGTTTTTAAAGTTGATAATGGTTTTTTCTAATGGGTAGTACTTTTCTTGTTTTTCTAAGCCTAAATAAATATACTCTTCTACTATATAGGTATTGTTGTTATAGCTTATTTGAACATCATCTAAAGCAGAAAAAAAGAGTTTTACTTGTTCGTTTATCAACTCTATATCTACTCTAGAAAAAAACTCTTGTCCGTTTATTATTTTACGTTCTCCTGCCCAACACAAAACAAATTGCTCGTTAAAAACTTTGTATTGTGGGTTGTAAATTTCTTTGTGATTATTTATAAAATTAAATACACCATCTAAAGTTAATTGGATATTATTACGTGCATTTTTTTCGATATCTGCTACAATGGCTTGATTGGTATTTCTAAGCTGAAATTGGTTTCCTAAAAAAGGCATAGAGTTACTACCTCTTCTGTAAAAAATGGTGTTTTTTTTATATTTCCAAGCATTTTTAGAGAGCGATGTAATGCTATTATTTGGATATATGCTAACTAAACCAATTACTTTATTCCGTGGTAATCTTGGAAAAAGTACATTTTCGTACGTAATTTTTGGTGGATTATTTAAGTAGGCATTTACCAGGTTTTGTATTTTGCTATCATCAAAAAAATCGATACCTACAATTTTGTTTTCTTCATCTTCTACCCCAATTACAATGTAAGAGTTGTTATTTGGGTTTGAGTTTGATAGAGCACAAACATGCTTTAAAAATTTTGCTTTACCGTCTTTAGAGCTAAATGATATTTTTTGCTTTTTATCAAAGAAACTATTCTCATCATTATGAGAGAGTAATTTTTTAATTAAAAGCCTTTTATTAATCATTTTAATCTTTATTTAAAATTGTAGGAGTTGCTTGTGCTGTTGGATATACCACCAAATCTTCTATATTTACGTGATAAGGTCTTGTAATTACAAAGTGAATGATATCTGCAATATCTGCTGCTTGTAAAGCTTTATAGCCTGAATAAACACTTTTTGCTTTCTCAACATCACCTTTAAAACGCACCTCTGAAAACTCGGTTTCTACTGCACCTGGATGAATGCCAGAAACACGTATATTATATTTGTTTAAATCTATTCTCATCGCCTTATTTAAGGCATTTACAGCATGTTTAGAAGCACAATATACATTTCCATTAGGATATACTTCCTTACCAGCAATAGAACCAATATTTACAATAAAACCGCTGTTTCTTTTAGTCATTTGTGGTATAATGGCTTTAGAAACATATAATAAACCTTTTACATTTATATCTAACATGGCATCCCAATCGTCTATGGTGCCATCTTGTATGGTAGACAAACCATGGGCATTGCCTGCATTATTTATTAAAATATCTATTTGCTGAAAATCTTCAGGTAAGGATTTTATAGCTTTTTCAACTTCGTTTCTTTTAGAGACATCAAAATTTAGTGTGGATACTGCTGTATACTTACTTAAATTTTCTTTTAATGTTTGCAAACGGTCTGCTCTTCTACCGCAAAGAATTAAACGGATGTTATTTTTTGCAAAAATAATTGCAGTGGCTTCTCCAATACCAGAGGTTGCGCCTGTAATAAAAGCTGTTTGTACCATATATTTAAAATAATAAAAATGAGAATTTTAACTAGTTTTTTAAGAACTGAATCTGTTATAAAATTAAAAAAACAATTATGGTTTAAATGATAAAAAGCTTTGTAGTTTTCATAAATTATGAACAAGAAAAAACCGTCCTCCTCAGGACGGTTTCTCTTTCAATTGGTTATTAAGCAATAACCAACCAAAAATCAACTAACCAAACTTTATTTTTAATTTCTTCTTTCTTTTATTTTTCTTACTACTTTAGTACGTTTTCTATCTGCATTCCTTACAATATCTTTTGCTTTTTTTGCTGTTTTTTCTCCTTTTAAATATTGTACAAATCCTCTACCTTCAAAACGATAAACCGTTTCAGAATTTAGGTTGTAAAGTTCTATCTCTCCATCATTAATAACGCTTAATTCAAACTCCTCAATATCTCCACCATCATAATTTAATGTTAAGATTTTTAGATCTTCATAACCTGCTACGTCATAGATTTCGTACCCACCAACGTAACTCCAATTTATATTTGCAATTTGTGTGCCAAAAGGATCTTGAGAACTATAAAATGTTGTTATATTTTCTGGTGTAAATTGTAGATAATTTTCATCATCAAAAGCATTTACTATACCACCAGTTGTGCTTGTTTTTTCCCAAGCGCCATATTCTTGTAAAAAGTATTCTATGTTTTCATAAAATAACTTATCATAATCAAAAGTATTTACTTGATAACCTACCAAAAAATATGTAACATTTTGTCGGTAATTGTACAAACTAATTTCGTTATTAGATATTACAGAAACTTCGAAATTGTTTCTTCCATCTATATCGTGTCTAGTTTCTAATAGACCTGTAAATGTATCATAAATACCAACATCTATGCCCAAACCATTGCCAGTATAACCAATATCTGCAATATTATTATTAGCATACATAACACCGTTTAAAAAAGATAATGTGAATGCTTTTGATACAAAAGGTATGTCTCTATTACCAATAGTTCTATGGTAATCTACATACCATAAATCGTAGCCAGAAACTACGTCTTCTAAAGAAATTTCGTTTCTAAAATCGTCTTGAAAAACTGATGAACAAGAGCTAAACAAAGCACCTGTTATAAGTATTGCGAAAAGTAATTTTAAAGATTTCATAAGCTGTAGTTTTAAGGTTACAGTTATAAATATTCAAATTGCGTGCCAAAAATAAAACCACTAAATATTAGTGGCTTTGTGTGTTGATAATCAATATTTTAACTACTTTTGTTTTGTTGATGGAAAAAAGGAAGGTGGTGTCTCTTTAATCTCTTCAATTTTAAAATAATGAGTTTTATTGTTCTTTTTAAAACTTAAAACTGCCTCATTATCTTTTAATTTGAAAGGGAAATTTTGTAATAGTGGTGGTGAGTTTTTTAGTTCTTTTGTTGGGTCTGCATCTAAAATTAAATCTTTATTTTTTCTTATTGATGTAGAAAAATGCCCAGTAACTTGCAACATATTATTTATTTGTCTTGTTTCTACTTTTGTCTTTTTATTTTGAAAGTATAAAGAATCGAACTCTATTTGTAAAGCATTTACAAGTTGAAGTTCTAATTTAATTCCGCTAACACCTGGTTGCCCTCCAGACCATTTATTATAGGTAGCTTTTTCTACTTTAAACGAAGGGTTTTTAACAAACTTACTACTAATACATTGAGAAAATCCAAGTAGAATTGTGAGTATAGATATAATTTTCATGATTTTCATTTTGTTTCAATTTGTATAATTCTGTTCAAATGTAGTGCCAAAAAAAGGATTTTCTACTATTCATTGTAAAAGTTCATTCCTTTTGTGGGAATATAATTTTTATCAAACAAAGTGGCATTGTCCCAATGAGATCCTTTTCCCCAACGTGTACTACAATTATTAGCAACCCAAGCAGGTTCCCAATAAACCAATCCTTTAGCACCTGAATTTTTTAACATCTTTTTTAAGTCTAATAAGTAATTTAATTGTCCTTCTTGCGTAGCTTTATAGCCATCAATTAAAGCATCAGCCCCTAAAATATTACCAGCTGCATCTGCATTTTCTAATGTAAAAGGATATGCTGTTTCTACTACCATTAATTTTTTATTGTAGGTTTTAATAAGGCTTTTTAAAACCTCTGAAGCTTCTAATAGATTATATTTAGACCATTTAGGGTAATAGGAAAGCCCTATCCAATCAAAATCTATCACATTATTTTCTTTAGCTTGCTTAAACCACCAAACTGCGTTTTCTGGTTGAGCAATATGCAACATAATTTCTATTTTTTTGTCTATGTCTTTAGAAATATCTCTTATAGCTTGTATGCCTTTGTTTAATAGAAAAGCATTTCTTTGCCAGTTCATGGTTGCTGGTTTTTCGGTTTTTTGTAAAATCATAATGTTGGTTTCATTACCAACTTGTACCATTTCTGGCAAAAGATTTTTTCGATGTAAGTTTTCTAGTGTTTTGTAGGTGTAATTGTAAATAGAATCTCCTAAAATATTAATATTGTCTGCTACTTGCAACCAAGCTTTTGGTATTATTTGCTTATTTGGGTCTGCCCAATCGTCTGAATAATGAAAATCTAACAATACTTTCATTTTAGCTTTTTTTGCTCTACCAATTGTTTTTTCTACATCTTTATAATTAGAGTAATTTGTCCAAGTAGGATTATGCCACAACCTAACTCTTACCAAATTGGCACCTTCATTGGCAAAAATTGTAAATGGATCTGTAATTTCTTTTTGATCATTTTTAAAAACAGCGTTGCAATTTTCAATTTCATTTACATAAGATAAATCAGCTCCTAAATAGAAATCAATTTCTGTTGTTTCTTCTAATTCAGACTCTATATCGATATCTTGTTCTTGTTTTTCTGAGGAGTTACAAGCAACTCCCACAAGAATAAAAAAAAGTATATACACTAAAATATTTTTCATTTTTTAATTTAAAATAATTACAAGTTTAAATTTACATAATATTTATTTAAAAGTTGGCTTTACACTATTTTAGTACTTTTTTAAAAATATAAAATCCACTTAAAAAAGTGGATTTTATTCTTTTTCATAAGAAATTTTCCCTATTGTTTTCCTCCCAACATTAATAGTTCGTTTACTAAGATTTCTGTAACATAACGTTTTTCTCCTGTTTCTGTATTATAGGTTCTGTTTGTTAATTTGCCTTCTACAGCAATTTCTTGCCCTTTATTTACATAATTTTCTACCACATTTACCAAACCACCCTTTATAATGATGTTGTGCCAATAAGCACGCTCAACTTTGTTACCAGCTTTGTCTTTGTAACTATCATCTGTAGCCATAGAAAATTTTGCCATTTTGTTGCCATCTTTAAAGGTTACTATTTCTGGCTCTTGACCTAATCTACCAATTAATTGTACTTTGTTTCTTAACGTATTCATAAGATAAGTTTTTGTGCACTTGTTTTTAGTGCAGGTTTATAATTTGTTTTTGTCAATTCGTTTGACACTGCAAAGATGAAACACCATGCAACTTTTATTCGGTTACAAAACAATTACTTTCGGTTGTAATTATTTGTAGTCGTTTGTAAACGGATATTTTTGTATGTTTGTAGAAGAAAATCTTATAGAAATGAAATCGTACAGAAATGAACAATGGAAGCTATTTGAAAAAGAAGATTATAATACCGATAAAGAAAAAATTTATGTTTCTAATTATGGAAGGGTAAAAAAAGAAATTGAAGAAGATGTTTATAAGCCTTTAACAATTGGTAAAATAAACAATTTTGAAACCTTTACCTATCCTAAGAAAAACAGTAAAAGAAGAGGTAATGCTTATGTGCATAAAGTGGTAGGTTTACTGTTTTTAGAAAAGAGAGAAAATCAAAATTTTGTGATTCATAAAAATCATGATTTAAAAGATAATTATTACAAAAACTTGCAATGGGTAAATAGAAAAGAGCTTTCGAAACATCAAATAACAAACCCAAAAAGAATAGCAAAATTTGGTATTAAACCTGGTGCAAAATTAACAGAAGGAAAAGTTAGAATTATAAAAAAGAAATTGTTAGACCCAAATAGAAGAACAAGATTAAGAATTATTGCTAGCCAATTTGGTATTACCACCACACAGTTAGATAGAATAAAATCTGGAGAAAATTGGAGAGAAATTAAAATTTAAAAAAATCAACGCTATGGAAAAGAGAAACTGCTTAGAATGTAATGAGCCTGTTAAAGGTAGAATAGACAAAAAATTCTGCTCAGATTATTGCAGAAACGCTTACAACAATCGTGTAAACAAAGACAGTAAAAACCTTATTAGAAACATAAACAATAGGCTTAGAAAAAATTATAAAATTTTAACCGAACTAAATGTTTCTGGTAAAACGAAGGTTTCTAGAACTAGATTGTATGACAAAGGTTTCGATTTTCAGTTTTTTACCTCTATCTATAAAACCAAAACAGGCAACACCTATTTTTATGTTTATGACCAAGGATATTTGGCTCTAGAAAGTGAAACTTTTTTATTAATTAGAAAAGAGGGTTAAAGTTATAAGTTTGCTTAACTCAAAGACTAAAGATTATTTTTATTTTTCTGTTTTTTTAAAATGCTTAAGTACCCAAAAACCATATATAACATCACTAAAAACCAAAACACAATTTTTAAAATAAGGTAAATAGTTATATTCTTTTTGTCTAAATCTACTAAATCTCCAACAAAGAAACTTAATGAAACAATAAACATAGAAATTGCGTATGTTTTATTCATAATTGTTTTATTTCCAAGTATTTCCTTTCACTTTTATGGCCGCTTTTAAAACATCTTTCTGACTTAATTGTCCAATTAATTTGCCATTATCTATTACAGGAAAACGTCTTCTGTGCGAAGAAATAAATTTAAAGGCAGCATCAAAAACATTCATATTTTTATCAATTGTATCTACATCTGTAACCATGTATTTAC
>NZ_CBFHJT010000064.1:0-1190 GCF_965656025.1 Polaribacter sp. | reverse complement strand
GCGAAGAAATAAATTTAAAGGCAGCATCAAAAACATTCATATTTTTATCAATTGTATCTACATCTGTAACCATGTATTTACCAACTGTATTATTGGTATCAGAAGGCATATTGTAATATTTACTCTCAGAAATATGCTTAATACAATCCGTTTCAGAAATAATACCAATCAATTCGTTTTTATCATTTACAACAGGCCCACCAGAAATTTTATTGGCAATTAACTGTGCAATTACATGGTCTAAAGAATCGTCTGCTTTAAATGTAATTAAATTGGTTGTCATATAATCAGATACCAAAATCTGCTCTTCTTCTTTACTCTTATTTACATCTCTTTTTCCTTGAAAGCTTTTAATACCCATAATAATAGTTAATTAGTTTGAACTAAAGTTAGCAAAATTTCTGTTTCAATTTACTTTTTTAGCAAGTTTTTTTTATTTCATACATTTATAAAAACATTTTTTTCATGAAAAGATTTTCTACCATTGTTTCTGTTCTTATCATTTTAGGAGTTATTTATTGGAGTTTTGCAGATTTAAAACCCTCTTTAAATACCGATAAAAACGTTTCAGAAACAGCATTTTCTTTAGACAAAGCCTTATTTCATTTAAAAAATATATCTAAAGAAGCGCATTATACAGGTGCAAAAGAGCATAAAAAAGTACAAAGTTATATTGTAAAAGAATTACAAAAAATGGGTTTAGAGGTAGAAATACAAACCCAAACTGCCATTAATAAAAAATGGTTAGCAGCCACAACTGCAGAAAACATTATTGCAAAAATTAAAGGCACAACAAACGGAAAAGCTTTAATGTTGTTAACGCATTACGATTCCAATCCTCATTCTTCTTTAGGTGCAAGTGATGCTGGTTCTGGTGTGGTAACTATTTTAGAAGGGATAAGAGCTTTTTTAGCAAAAAATCAAACTCCAAAAAACGATATTATTATTCTTATTACAGATGCAGAAGAATTGGGTTTATTAGGTGCACAAGCTTTTGTAGATGCTCATTCTCTAACAAAAGATGTGGGTTTAATTTTAAATTTTGAAGCCAGAGGTAGTGGTGGCCCTAGTTATGTTTTAATGGAAACGAATGGTAAAAACAGTAAATTATTAAGTGAATTTATGGCTGCAAAACCCAACTTTCCTGCAGCAAATTCTTTGATGTATTCCATCTACAAAAAATTACCAAA
>NZ_CBFHJT010000063.1:15950-19641 GCF_965656025.1 Polaribacter sp. | reverse complement strand
CAAGTGGGACCACTTTATTTTAGAAAGACTTTAGTATTTTGCTAAAGTCTTTTTTAGTTTTAAAAAAACACCAATACTTTTAAATCATCTTAAATAGAGAACTTATTTTTGGAAATTTACAGTAGGAAATTCTAAATTATTGTCAAAAAAATTATATATTTGCAGACAATTTTTAGATATAATATTTCAAAATTTTAATCTGGGGGGATATAAAATGAAGAAAAAAATATACATAACACTTTCTATAGTGTTATTTTTTGTATGTGCTATTAGTGGGCAAATTGTGCCACCACCGATTCCACCACCACCACCACCTGGTCTTCCTATAGATGGAGGTTTATTGTTCTTGTTGGCTTCTGGATTATTTTATGGTATCAAAAAAATTAAGAAGTAATCTTAATCTTTCTTCGTAAGTCTACTAACGTATTTACCAATAACATCAAACTCTAAATTTACGATATCGTTTTTAGAAAGTGTTTTAAAGCACGTGTTTTCTAAAGTATAAGGTATAATAGCTACACTAAAAGAGTTTTCTTTCGAGTTTACTACAGTTAAGCTAACTCCATTTACAGTTATAGAGCCTTTTTCGATAGTAATATTGTTGTTTGTAGAATTATAATTAAAGGTAAAAACAGTGCTTCCGTTCTCATTTTTAATATCAGTACACGTACCAGTTTCATCAACGTGGCCTTGTACTATATGTCCGTCTAACCTATCACCTAACTTCATGGCGCGTTCTAAATTTACAATAGAAGATATTTTAAGGTTACCAATGTTTGTTTTATCTAAAGTTTCTTTAATGGCTGTAACAGTATACTCATCATTATGAATAGCTACTACAGTTAAACAAACACCGTTATGTGCTACACTTTGGTCTACTTTTAACTCGTTTGTTATGTTACTTTTTATGGTGATGTGCAAATTGTCTAATTCTTTAACAACATTTGTTACCTTACCAAGTGTTTCTATAATTCCCGTAAACATTTCTATAAATTTAGTTACTTTTGTAGTATTGCAAATTTAAGCATATTACAAGAGTTATGGCAGACAAAACAGATAAAATAATTGTAGGAATTTCTATTGGAGATTTAAACGGAATAGGTGTAGAGGTTATTTTAAAAACATTTTTAGATAAAAGAATGTTAGATTTTTGTACACCAGTTCTATTTGGAGCAACAAAAGTAATTTCTTACCACAAAAAAGCTTTAAACTTAGAGGTACCTGTTCATGGAATTACCTCTATAAAACAACTAAACCAGAATAAAATTAATGTATTAAATATTTGGAAAGAAGAGGTTTCTATAGAGTTGGGTAAACCAACAGAAATATCTGGCAAATATGCAGCAAAATCCTTAGAAAGTGCATTAAATCATTTAAAAGAAAATACGATAGATGTTTTGTTAACAGCACCAATTAATAAGGAAAATATACAATCAGAAAACTTTAATTTTCCTGGACATACAGAGTATTTAGAAGCAGGTTTAGAAGGTAAAAGCTTAATGATTTTAATGACAGACCAATTACGAATTGGTTTAATTACTGGGCACATACCTATTGCTAAAATTGCAGAAAGTATAACACCAGAGCTTATTGCAGAAAAAGTAGAGACCATGTATAACTCTTTAAAAGAAGATTTTGGCATCAATAAACCCAGAATTGCTGTTTTAGGTTTAAATCCACACTGTGGAGATAATGGTGTTATTGGTAAAGAAGATGATGAAATAATAAAGCCGACCTTACATCAAATAAAAGAAACAGGGAAGCTTGTTTTTGGACCTTATGCGGCAGATGGTTTCTTTGGTTCAGAAACGTATAAGCAGTTTGATGGTGTTTTAGCAACGTACCATGATCAAGGTTTAGCACCATTTAAAGCATTGTCTTTTGGTGATGGTGTAAACTTTACAGCAGGTTTAAATAAAATTAGAACTTCACCAGATCATGGGACAGGTTATGATATTGCTGGGAAAAATCTAGCAAATCCATCCTCTTTTAAAGAAGCTTTATTTACTGCAATTAAAGTTTTTAAAACCCGAAAAGAGTATAAAGAACTAACTAAAAATCCACTATTAGTAAAGTAAAAATAAATTATTTTCTTTTTTTAAAAGAAAACATTGTATAAAAACATTTTTTTATATCTTTGCACGCTCAATTGGTGTTTGATAATGAAAGACTTGAAACAATTTAACATACAGTTTGTAGGTTTAAAGGAAGGAAAGCATTTATTTGAATACGCAATTAGTAACAAGTTCTTTACGTTTTTTAATTTTGATGAATTTGAAAGTGCTGATATAAAAGTAACTTTAGAGTTTACAAAAAAAAGCACATTATTCGAGCTTGTTTTTAACACAGAAGGTACAGTAGAAATACCTTGCGATGTTACAAATGAGTTATATAACCAAGAAATAACAGCAAAATTACCATTAGTTGTTAAGTTTGGTCCAGAATATAATGATGATAATGAGGAAATATTAATACTTCCACATGAAGCGTATCAATTTAATGTAGCACAATTTATTTATGAAATGATTGTGTTAGCGGTTCCTAACAAAAGAGTGCATCCAAAAGTATTAGACGGTACAATGCAGTCAGAAGCCCTAGAAAAGTTAAAAGAACTAGAAATAAAAAAAGAAAAACCTGTAGAAACTACAGACCCAAGATGGGATAAATTAAAGAATTTAATAACAGAAAAAAAGACATAAAATGGCACATCCTAAAAGAAAAATATCTAAAACAAGAAGAGATAAAAGGAGAACACATTATAAAGCATCTGCGCAACAAATTGCAACAGACCCAACAACTGGTGAAGCACATTTATACCACAGAGCTCATTGGCACGAAGGTAAACTATACTACAGAGGTCAAGTAGTATTAGAAGCTGTATCTGCAGAAGCTTAAAAATTTGTAAATTTTTAAAAAAACCCTCATTTTTGAGGGTTTTTTGTGTTTTTATGCGAAATTTATTCGTTTTTGATAAATTTTAATACAAAAAGTGAAATAAATTTCATTACTTTGAACTTCCTTAACATTTGGAAAACAAATAACTATTATGACAAAAATCACTGCAGCAATTTCAGCAGTAGGGAAATATGTTCCTGACTATATACTTACAAATAAAGAGTTAGAAACCTATGTAGATACTAACGATGAGTGGATAACTACTAGAACAGGAATTAAAGAAAGAAGAATTTTAAAAGGAGAAGGGTTGGGCACTTCATACATGGCCATAAAAGCCTCAGAAGATTTAATAAAAAAATCTAATTTAGACCCTAAAGAAATAGATTTAGTTATTGTTGCAACAGCAACACCAGATTTACCAGTAGCCTCTACAGCAGCCTATGTTGCCACAGAAATAGGTGCAATAAATGCATTTGGTTACGATTTACAAGCAGCATGTTCTAGTTTTTTATACGGTATGTCTACAGCAGCAAGTTATATAGAATCTGGTAGATACAAAAAAGTACTGTTAATTGGTGCAGATAAAATGTCTTCTATTATAGATTATTCAGATAGAGCAACATGTATTATTTTTGGTGATGGTGCAGGTGCAGTTTTATTTGAAGCCAATTCAGAAAACTTAGGGCTGCAAGATGAGTATTTAAGAAGTGATGGTATTGGTAGAGATTTTTTAAGAATTGAAGCTGGAGGTTCTATAATGCCACCGACTTTAGAAACAGTAAAACAAAAAAAGCAC
>NZ_CBFHJT010000063.1:14413-15851 GCF_965656025.1 Polaribacter sp. | reverse complement strand
TTTGTCTATCAAGAAGGTAAAACCGTTTTTAAATATGCAGTTTCTAATATGGCAGACGTTGCAGAAAAAATGCTAACAAGAAATAATTTATCAGAGAGCGACATACAATGGTTGGTTGCACACCAAGCAAACAAAAGAATTATACAAGCAACAGCTAATAGAGTAGGTGTTTCTGAAGAAAAAGTGATGATGAACATCCATCGATATGGAAATACAACATCTGCTACTTTACCGCTATTATTAGCAGACTATGAAAAAGAATTAAAAAAAGGAGATAATTTAATTTTTGCCGCATTTGGTGGTGGTTTCACATGGGGAGCAGCTTACCTTAAATGGGCATACAATTCATAATAAACAAATAACTAAACAATAGGAAAAATGGATATTAAAGAAATTCAAAATCTTATAAAATTTGTAGCTAAATCTGGCGCAAGCGAGGTAAAACTAGAAATGGAAGATGTAAAAATTACTATTAGAACAGGATCTGGTAAAACAGAAACCACTATTGTGCAAGCAGCACCAATGCAAGGAGCGCCACAAGTGGCAGCACATGCGCCAGCACAACCTGTTGCAGAGACTCCTGCAGCACCTGTTGCAAATGCAAATGACGATTCTAAACTAATAACAATTAAGTCTCCAATTATTGGTACTTTTTATAGAAAACCATCACCAGACAAACCAAACTTTACAGAAGTAGGTGCAGAAATTGGTGTTGGAGATACAGTATGTGTTATAGAAGCTATGAAATTATTTAACGAAATAGAATCTGAAGTTTCAGGTAAGATTGTTAAAGTATTAGTAGACGACTCTACACCTGTAGAATTTGATCAACCATTATTTTTAGTAGATCCATCATAATAAAGGGTTTCGATTTTTAGAGTTTAGATTTTAGACTTTCTAACTCATAACTCATAACTCATCATTTAAAACTCTTAAATTATGTTTAAAAAAATATTAATTGCCAATAGAGGTGAAATAGCATTACGTGTTATTAGAACCTGTAAAGAAATGGGTATAAAAACGGTTGCAGTATATTCTACTGCAGACGCAGAAAGCCTACATGTAAGGTTTGCAGATGAAGCAGTTTGTATTGGGCCTGCTCCAAGTTCTGAATCTTATTTAAAAATGCCAAACATAATTGCAGCAGCAGAAATTACAAATGCAGATGCAATTCATCCTGGTTATGGTTTTTTATCTGAAAACGCAAAATTTTCTAGACTTTGTGAAGAGCACAATATAAAATTTATTGGTGCTACAGGAGAAATGATTGACCAAATGGGAGACAAAGCGAATGCCAAAGCAACTATGAAAGCTGCTGGTGTACCATGTGTTCCTGGTTCTGAGGGAGTTATAGAAAACTTCGAAGAATGTGAAAAGCTAGCTGTAGAAACAGGGTATCCTGTGATGTTAAAAGCCTCTGCAGGTGGTGGTGGTAAAG
>NZ_CBFHJT010000063.1:12856-14315 GCF_965656025.1 Polaribacter sp. | reverse complement strand
TTCGAAGAATGTGAAAAGCTAGCTGTAGAAACAGGGTATCCTGTGATGTTAAAAGCCTCTGCAGGTGGTGGTGGTAAAGGTATGCGTGCTGTTTGGAAACCCGAAGATTTAAAAGAAGCTTGGGACTCTGCAAGACAAGAATCTAAAGCTGCTTTTGGTAATGATGATATGTACATGGAAAAACTGATAGAAGAACCAAGACATATAGAAATTCAAATTGTTGGAGATTCTTTCGGAAAAGCATGCCACTTATCAGAAAGAGATTGTTCTGTACAAAGACGTCATCAAAAATTAACAGAAGAAACACCCTCTCCTTTTATGACAGATAAATTGAGAGATGACATGGGTAACGCAGCCGTAAAAGCAGCTGAATTTATAAAATATGAAGGCGCAGGAACTGTAGAGTTTTTGGTAGATAAACACAGAAACTTCTATTTTATGGAAATGAATACACGTATTCAAGTAGAGCACCCAATTACAGAAGAAGTAGTAAACTACGATTTAATTAGAGAACAAATATTAGTAGCAGCAGGTGTACCAATTTCAGGTAAAAACTACTATCCGCAATTGCACTCTATAGAGTGTAGAATAAATGCAGAAGATCCACATAATGGTTTTAGACCAGCACCTGGTAAAATTACAACACTACATACTCCTGGTGGTCATGGTGTAAGAATGGATACACATGTGTATGCAGGTTATATGATACCACCAAATTACGATTCTATGATTGCAAAATTAATTGTAACTGCTCAAACAAGAGAAGAAGCAATTAATAAGATGAAAAGAGCTTTAGATGAATTCGTGATAGAGGGTGTAAAAACAACAATTCCTTTTCACAGACAATTAATGGATCATCCAGATTATGTTGCAGGAAACTATACCACAAAATTTATGGAAGATTTTACAATGGAATAATTTTATTTTATTACTAGATATAAAAGAGAGAATACATTTTTTGTATTCTCTTTTTTTTTATCTTTAGAACATAGATAGCGAATTAGAATGAAAATTGACGGTATAGATAAAATAATTATCAAAAGATTAATCGAAGATGCAAGAACCCCTATTTTAAGTATTGCAAGAGAAGTGGGTGTTTCTGGTGCAGCAATACATCAAAGATTAAGAAAATTAGAAAAATCGAAACTTATAGGTGGGTATCATATGGTAATTAATCCTGTTTCTTTGGGGTATAATACTACTGCTTTTGTAGGTGTATATTTAGATTCTTCAAGTGATGTTGCATCCATTTTAAAAAAAATAAAACAAATACCAGAGGTTATAGAGTGCCATTACACAACAGGTAATTATGCTATTTTTTTAAAAGTACTTTGTAAAACTAATAAAGGCTTAATGAAAATTTTGAGCAGTTATATACAATCCATACCCAATGTTCTTAGAACAGAAACCTTTATATCTCTAGAACAACAAATTAATCGCCAAATAAAACTTTAATATG
>NZ_CBFHJT010000063.1:9331-12758 GCF_965656025.1 Polaribacter sp. | reverse complement strand
CCCATACCCAATGTTCTTAGAACAGAAACCTTTATATCTCTAGAACAACAAATTAATCGCCAAATAAAACTTTAATATGTTAGAAACACCCAATCTAAATTATATTAAAGAGATTGCTGAAGGAGATAAAGATTTTGAACTTAGTATGCTTACACTTTTAAAAGTCGAGTTTCCTAAAGAGTTTAAAATGCTAAAAGACAATTTTAGGCAACAAAATTATGCACAAGTAGCTTTAGATGTTCATAAAATAAAATATAAAATAAGTATGTTAGGTATGCCATTAGCCTTAGAAATAGCTTCTAACTTTGAGCAAAATATAAAAAAAGGTCATACAGAACAATATGATGCTTTACTCGTAATTTTAAACAGAATTGATGTATATTTATCCAATAAATAGCCTCTAACTACTATGGATTGCATTATTATAGATGATGATGTAGCTGCAAGATTAATCATAAAGCAGTTATGTAAAAAAGCCTCATTACATATTAAGGAAGAATTTTCCTCTGCAATAGAAGCTATCAAATATTTAAATTCAAATAAAGTAGGGCTTATTTTTTTAGACATTCATATGCCTACATTTTCTGGTTTTGATTTTATTAAAACGATTAAAAATCCACCAAAAATTATTTTAACAACATCAGATAAAAATTTTGCATTACAAGCTTTTGAATTTGAAAGTGTTATTGATTATTTAGTAAAACCAATTACTTTAGAAAGGTTTCAGAAATCATTAAAAAAGCTTAGTAAACCTACAACAGAAGTAATAGAGAGTAAAAGCAGTTTAGAAAAAGATGATTTTATTTTTGTAAATGTAGATAAAAGACTTGTTAAAATTAAGATAATAGACATTTTATTAATTGAAGCAAAAGGAGATTATATAAACATTAAAACTGTAGAAAAAAATTATATAGTACACTCTACTTTAAAGAAAATTAAAGATAAATTACCAGAAAGCTTATTTTTAAGAATTCATAGATCCTATATAATAAATACTGCAGAAATTATAGATATAGAAGATAATACAGTTTTAATTAGAAAACACGTTGTGCCCATTAGTAGATCACACAAATCAGAATTAATAGAAAAATTAAATTTGTTATAATCACTTACCTTAAAAAAAGTACCATTGAACTTACGTTTTGTTTCGTTTATCGAAATTTATGAAACACACATCTATTTTAAAATTATATTTGTAATGTATTTAGAGGTAAATACAAATTCATAGTAGTTAAGTTATATTAATATCATAGTGAAAACATTTATAGGTTGGGGGACTTATAGATTGTTAAAAAAGTCAAAATTAAGTTTTTGACTTTTTTTTGTTTTAATATAGAAAGTAATTTTCTAAAACAAAAAAACCGTAACAAATAAATGTTACGGTTTTTGTACTGAAGATGGGACTTGAACCCATACGAGCATTACTGCTCACTGGATTTTAAGTCCAGCGTGTCTACCAATTCCACCACTTCAGCATTGGTATTATTTCATAATAGAGCGAAAGACGGGATTTGAACCCGCGACCCTCACCTTGGCAAGGTGATGCTCTACCCCTGAGCTACTTTCGCAGTCAATGTTATTATGAACTTGCTCCTCTTCTTGGGCTCGAACCAAGGACCCTCTGATTAACAGTCAGATGCTCTAACCAACTGAGCTAAAGAGGAGTTTGCTTCACCATTTGTGATTAGCGAGTGCAAATATATATCTTTTTAATATATCACCAAATAAAAACTAAAAAAAAATTATTTTTTTTTACTTTTTATAACAAAAATAAATTCTTCCTTTTATCCCAAATATTGTATTTTTGTTTCCACAATTAGCTAAAAAAGATAGCATAAACTATTATATGGATAAATTTTCGTTTTTAAACGCAGCGCATACAGGCTTTATAGCAGATTTATACGATCAATACTTAATAAACCCAGATGCTGTAGAGCCAAGCTGGAGAAGTTTTTTTCAAGGATATGATTTAGCCAATGAAAATTATTCTTTGTCAGATGAAGAAGCTTCTATAGAAGTACCTCAAGAAGTAAAAAAAGAATTTTTAGTTGTAGATTTAATCAACGGTTATAGAACTAGAGGACATTTGTTTACAAAAACAAACCCTGTAAGAGAAAGAAGACAATATCAACCTACTTTAGAAATCGAAAATTTTGGTTTATCCGAAAACGATTTAGACAAAGAATTTTCTGCAGGAGATGTTTTAGGCTTAGGTAGGGTGAAACTTTCGGAAATTATAAGTCATCTTAAAACCATTTATTGTGATTCTATTGGAGTAGAGTATATGTACATGCGTAATCCAAAGAAGCTAAAATGGTGGCAAAATCGCTTAAACCAAAATTATAATCATCCTAATTACTCTGAAGATTCTAAAAAATACATACTTTCTAAACTAAACCAAGCAGTAACATTTGAAAGTTTTTTACAAACTAAATATGTCGGTCAAAAACGTTTTTCTTTAGAAGGTGGAGAGGCTTTAATACCAGGAATAAGTGTCGCACTAAGAGCAGCTGCAGAAAATCATGGAGTTAAGGAATGTGTTTTAGGAATGGCACACAGAGGTCGTTTAAACACATTAGTAAACATCTTTAAAAAACCTGTTAGAGATTTATTTAGCGAGTTCGAAGGGAAAGATTTTGAAGATGATGATATTGATGGAGATGTTAAGTATCACTTAGGTTTAACGTTAAGTAAAACCTATAGAGATGGTAATGAAATCAAAATGAACTTGGTTCCAAATCCATCGCATTTAGAAACAGTAGCTGCAGTTGCAGAAGGAATTACAAGAGCCAAAATAGATAGAAAATATGATGGTGATTCAAGTAAAATATTACCAATTATAATTCATGGTGATGCAGCTATCGCAGGTCAAGGTATTGCGTACGAAGTAGTACAAATGGCAAAATTGAATGGATACAAAACAGGAGGAACAATTCATATTGTGGTAAACAATCAAATTGGTTTTACCACCAATTATTTAGATGCTCGCTCTAGTACTTACTGTACAGATGTTGGTAAAGTTACTCTATCTCCAGTATTGCATGTAAATGCAGACGATACAGAAGCTGTATGCCACGCAATGCAAATGGCATTAGAATTTAGAATGAAGTTTAAAACCGATATTTTTATAGACTTATTAGGGTATAGAAAATATGGGCATAACGAAGGCGATGAACCTCGTTTTACACAACCAAAATTATACAAAGCAATATCTAAACATAAAAATGTAAAAGATATTTATGCAGCAAAATTATTAGAAGAAGGTAGCATAGATAAAGATTATCTAAATACAATTACTACCGAGTTTAAAGAAATGTTGAATACAGAATTCGATTTATCAAAAGAAGATGAAACTTCTAAGGTAAAAGAATTTATGAAATCTACTTGGGAAGGTTTTGAGCGTGAAGAATTAGCAACCATGTTGCAA
>NZ_CBFHJT010000063.1:0-9232 GCF_965656025.1 Polaribacter sp. | reverse complement strand
CTGTAGATACAAAGTATAGTTCAGAAAGATTAAAACACATTGCAAAAGTAGTCTCTACAGTGCCAGAAGGTGCTAATTTTGTTAGAAAGGCAGAACGTATTTTAAAAACTAGAGCAAAAATGGCATTCGAAACCAACGAATTAGATTGGGGAATGGCAGAAAATTTAGCCTATGGCTCTTTAATGGAAGAAGGTTTTAACGTGCGTATTTCTGGGCAAGATGTAGAAAGAGGAACGTTTTCTCACAGACACGCCATTTTACGTGATGAGGTTTCAGAAGAAAGAATTAATTTATTAAATACAAATCCAGATACTAAAGGGCAAATGACCATTTACAATTCTTTATTATCTGAATATGGAGTGTTAGGTTTTGACTATGGTTATGCTATGGGGAATCCGAATACATTAACAATTTGGGAAGCACAATTTGGAGATTTTTCTAACGGAGCACAAATAATGTTCGACCAATATATTTCTGCTGCAGAAGACAAATGGAAATTGCAAAATGGTATTGTGGTTTTATTACCACATGGTTATGAAGGGCAAGGTTCTGAGCATTCATCTGCAAGAATAGAACGTTATTTACAATTATGTGCCGTAGATAATATGACAGTTGCCAACTGTACAACACCTGCAAACTTTTATCATTTGTTACGTAGACAAATGAAAAGAGATTACAGAAAACCTTTAATTGTATTTACACCAAAAAGTTTGTTGCGTCATCCAAAAGTAATTTCTAGTATAGAAGATTTGGCAACTGGCGAATTCCAAGAAGTTATAGACGATACAATTAATCCAAAAAATGTAAAGAAACTAGTTTTCTGTATGGGTAAATTCTATTATGATTTGTTAGAAGAAAGAGAAAATTTAGAAAGAGATGATGTTGCTTTGGTGAGAATAGAACAGCTATTTCCATTGCATTTAGATAAAATACAGAAAGTAATTGACAGGTATCCAAATGTAGAAAATTATATTTGGGCACAAGAAGAACCTAGGAATATGGGTGCTTGGAGTTTTATGTTAGAGCGTTTTGATTTGGTAAAATTAAACGTACGTTCTCGTAAATACTATGCAGTACCAGCAGCAGGTTCTAGTACAAGATTTAAAAAACGTCATAAAGCAGTTATAGACAGTGTTTTTAATGATAATGAGTAAGCGCGTTAAGGATTGAAACGACATCCTTTTTGCTTTTTCTGCAAAAAGATATAGTGGAAAGCCTGTTTAAACGCCCAAAAAAATTAAAAAGAATTTCAGATTAAAATAAAAAAAGAAACCATGAGTGTTTTAGAAATGAAAGTTCCTTCTCCAGGAGAATCAATTACAGAAGTAGAAATTGCAACTTGGTTAGTTGAAGATGGAGATTATGTAGAAAAAGACCAACCCATAGCAGAAGTAGATTCTGATAAAGCAACTTTAGAGTTGCCTGCAGAAGAAAGTGGAATTATCACTTTAAAAGCAGAAGAAGGAGATGCAGTTGCTGTTGGAGAAGTAGTTTGTTTAATAGACACTGCTGCTGCAAAACCAGCAGGAGATGCTTCTAAAAAAGATGATGCACCAACTAAAGAAGCACCAACCAAAGAAACTGCAGATGCACCCAGTCAAGAGAAAAAAGAAACCTATGCTTCTGGTACAGCTTCTCCTGCCGCTAAAAAAGTTTTAGCAGAAAAAGGTATTGATGCATCTGCTGTAAAAGGAACTGGAAAAGATGGCAGAATTACCAAAGATGATGCTGTAAAAGCAGTACCTTCTATGGGAACACAGCCAGCAAACGGAACTCGTGGAACAGAGCGTAAAAAAATGTCTATGTTACGTAGAAAAGTAGCAGAGCGTTTGGTAGCTGTAAAAAGCGAAACTGCTATGTTAACTACGTTTAACGAAGTAAACATGCAACCTATTTTTGATTTACGTAAACAATACAAAGAAGATTTTAAAGCAAAACATGGTGTTGGTTTAGGGTTTATGTCTTTCTTTACGTTAGCTGTAGTTAGGGCTTTAAAAATGTATCCTGATGTAAATTCTATGATAGATGGAGATTTTCAAATAAAACACGATTTTCAAGATATTTCTATTGCAGTTTCTGGTCCTAAAGGATTAATGGTACCTGTAATCAGAAATGCAGAAAACTTGTCTTTTAGAGGTGTAGAAAGTGAAGTAAAGCGTTTGGCTTTAAGAGCTAGAGATGGTCAAATTACTGTTGATGAAATGACCGGTGGAACCTTTACCATTACCAATGGTGGTGTTTTTGGTTCTATGTTATCTACGCCAATTATCAACCCTCCACAAAGTGGAATTTTAGGCATGCACAACATTGTAAACAGACCTATTGCTGTTGATGGTGCTGTAACTATTGCCCCAATCATGTATGTGGCTTTATCTTATGACCACAGAATTATTGATGGTCGTGAATCTGTAGGTTTCTTAGTAGCTGTTAAAGAAGCGCTAGAAAATCCTGTAGAATTATTGATGGATAACAATCCAACAAAAGCATTAGAAATGTAACCCAGCATCTGGGTTCATAAGTATGTCAAACTGAGCTTGTCGAAGTTTCTCATAAAATATAATATCCTGAGCTTTTGCTTGGGATTTTTTTGCTTGTAGC
Organism: Polaribacter sp.; assembly: GCF_965656025.1. Lineage (GTDB taxonomy): Bacteria > Bacteroidota > Bacteroidia > Flavobacteriales > Flavobacteriaceae > Polaribacter. The sequence goes on along the minus strand of NZ_CBFHJT010000063.1, from coordinate 6,634 downwards.
TATTTCCAGCTTTCACTACTCGCTTCACGCTAAAAAAGCGTGAGAGCTCAAACAAACCGTTCAATCTGGGCTAAACTTGTTTGCTAGCATTTGTTATTTAGAATTTTGTAAATTGCTAATCAAACAATTTTAACAATGAAAGTTACCGCTAAAAAAAATGAACAAGTAGCCAACATGAAATTCTTTTCAGTGTATCCACACTATGTAACCAAAATAGAAAAGAAAGGAAGATCTATTAAAGAATTGCACCAAGTTATAGAATGGTTAACTGGTTTTAATGAACAAAGGATACAAGAACTAATTGATGAAAAAGTAACATTTCGAACTTTTTTTGAACGCGCAACTTTACACCCAAATGCACATTTAATAAAAGGCGTTATTTGTGGTTATCGAATTGAAGAAATAGCAAACGAATTCGAAATCTATAGGAAGTGTAGATACCTTGACAAATTGGTTGATGAATTGGCAAAAGGTAGAAAAATGGAGAAGATTTTACGCGCTTAACCTCTTCATGTAGCACTAATTTTCCCTTAATTATTTATCATACAATTATGGTTTTATTATCTTGCATCAAAAAGCTATAATGTCCAAAAATCCTGAATTAGAACTTGCCATAGATTTTATCGAAAAAACTGATAGAAACCTCTTTATTACAGGAAAAGCGGGTACAGGTAAAACTACTTTTTTACATCAAATTAAAAATGAATCTTTAAAAAGATTGGTAATTGTAGCACCAACTGGTGTTGCAGCAATTAATGCAAAAGGAGTTACCATTCATTCATTTTTTCAAATGCCTTTTGGTCCTATTTTACCAAATCAAACTCAGAATAACCAACAAAGACGTTTTTCTAAAACAAAAATTGATATCATAAAATCGTTAGATTTAGTAATTATTGACGAAATTTCTATGGTTCGTGCGGATTTGTTAGATGGTATAGATCAAGTAATGAGGCGTTATAAAAACCGAAATAAAGTGTTTGGTGGTGCACAAGTTCTCATGATTGGCGATTTGCAACAATTAGCGCCTGTGGTTAGACCTAATGAATGGAATTTATTGAGAAATCATTATGAAACTGTTTACTTTTTCAGCTCAAAAGCATTTCAAGAAGCCAATGTAGTTTCTATCGAATTAAAACATATTTATCGTCAAAAAAATGAAGCTTTTATTACCATTTTAAATGAAATTAGAAACGATAACTTATCTGAAAAATCTACAAAAATTTTAAATGAACGTTACAATCCTAGTTTTTCACCAGACAAAGAAGATGGCTATATTACCTTAACCACACATAATAAAAGAGCCGATTTAATCAACGATTCTGAGCTGAATAAACTCAAAAACAAAAGCTACTTTTTTGAAGCTGATGTTTCTGGAAAATTTAATGAAAACGCTTTTCCTAATGATGAAAAATTAGAACTTAAAATTGGGGCACAAGTAATGTTTATCAAAAATGATTCCTCACTAGAAAAAAGATATTTTAATGGAAAAATAGGAATCATTACTGACATTTCAAGAGAAACTGTAACTGTTCAGTGTGCCAATGAAGTGGAAGAAATTGTTACAGAAAGAGAAAACTGGGACAATGTAAATTACTCCATCAACGAAGAAACCAAAGCCATTAAAGAAGATGTAATTGGTTCTTTTTCTCAAATTCCATTACGATTGGCTTGGGCAATTACCATTCATAAAAGTCAGGGCTTAACCTTTGAAAAAGCAATTATAGATGCAGAAGCTTCTTTTGCGCACGGACAAACCTATGTGGCTTTGAGCAGGTGTACCTCTTTAGAAGGTTTGGTGCTAAAAACCCCAATTTCTAGTAATGCCATTATTAATGACCAAACTGTAAGTTCTTTTAACGAAAGTGTGGAAGAAAATCACCCTGACGAAAAAGAATTATTACAATCAGAAAAAGAGTTTCAATTGAATTTAATTTCAGAATTGTTCGATTATCAACCTTTTTTATATCCTACAACGCGTTTGATTGACATTTTTTACAAAAATAAAACGTCTATTAAAGGTGATGTTATCGACCATTTACAAACCATAAAAGATGATGGAGTTGTTGCTTTAATGAAAGTTTCAAACGGATTTAAAAATCAGTTGAATAATCTCTCAGAGGATAATATTCTCCCTGAAAATAGTTCTCAAATTCAAGAGCGATTTACAAAAGGAGTTGCTTATTTTTTAAATCATACGAATAATAATATTCAAAAACCTTTAGATGCGATTTCTTTTTCTACAGATAATAAAGCCGTAAAAAAAGACTTTTCGAAACAGTTTGATGCTTTACAAGAAAAACTAGAAGAAAAGTTATTTGCTTTACAGAAAATGACAAGTGCTTTTAAAGTAAAAGAATATTTACAAGTTAGAGCAGATTCCGTTTTACAAAAAACGGAACCTAAAAAGAAGAAAAAAATATCGACTAGAAAAGACCCTTTATTGGCATTAAAATTACGCGAATTAAGAGACGAAATTCGAATTGCAGAAAACATACCAGCGTTTCAAATTTTTACACAAGAAACTTTATATGCCATGTGTGATGCTTTACCAAGGTCTGAAAAAGAGTTGTTGAAAGTAAATGGAATGGGAAAAATCCGTGTAAAAAAATACGGAGAAGAAATTCTAGATGTTATTGAGGCATATTGCAAAGAAAATGGTATCAACAAATTCAACGAACAAAAAAAAGAGGATAAAAAAAACACCAAACAAATTACATTTGAGTTGTTTAAATCAGGTTTATCACCCAAAGAAATTGCCAAAGAACGTAGCTTAACATTAAATACCATTCAAAGTCATTTAATGACCTTTATCCCTTCAGGTGATGTTGATATTTTGGAGTTGATTGAGTTAAAACGTTATAAAAAAATCATCAAACAAATTGAAGAAGTAGAGTTTAAAAATCTTACAGAGCTCAAAGAAAAAGTAGACAAGTCTTTTACTTTTATGGAGTTGCGAATGGTTTTGTTGTCTATGGAGCGTTAGAATTAATTCTTGTTTAAATCTTTTTAACTAAAAATAAGTGATCATCAGAATGTCATTTCGAAATGAGCCTTTTTAGCGATTGAGAAATCTTAAAAAAAACTAATAATATTGTGTTAGATTTCTCGTCGTTCATTCTTCACTCTGTCGAAATGACATTTTGATTATAAAGGATTATTGTTTAGAAAATCTCAATTGTGGTTAAATTCTGATATCAGTTTATTTTTTTCTCTATTATTTTTAATTCTTATAACTACAAATAATTCATCATCAGAATGTCATTTCGAAATGAGCCTTTTTAGCGATTGAGAAATCTTAAATATAACTAATTATATTACATGAGATTCCTCCTCATTCCTCGTTCGGAATGACATTGCTACTACAAAACATCATTGTTTAGGAAATCCCAATTTGGATTAAATTCAGATATCAGTTTATTTTTCTTTTCTCTTCTCCATCCTTTCAATTCTTTTTCCCTAAGTATAGCTAAATTAATGTCTTCGAAAGTTTCATAATACAATAAATAATAACAATTGTATTTTCCTGCAAAAGACCTTTTAACATTTTGACTATCAAAATAATGTTGAGAAAGTCTTTTTTGAAGATTATTTGTTACTCCAATATATAAAACTGTTTTCTTCTCATTTGTAATTATATAAATGAAGTATTTTTTAAACATATTTAAATATAATTAATTTCTACAATTAACAATAAATCATCAGAATGTCATTTCGAAATGAGTCTTTTTAGCGTTTGAGAAATCTTAGAATTAACTAATAATATTGTGTTAGATTTCTCCTAACGTCGAAATGATATTCGTTAGATATTAATTAATTTCTTAACTTTAAAACATGAACCCAAAAACTTATTATTATGAAATTAGGAGCCATGTCCATCAGTTTAGCAGTAAAAGACATTCAGAAGTCAAAAGCATTTTATGAGAAATTAGGATTTACTGTTTTTGCTGGAGAATTGGAAAAAAATTACCTAATTATGAAAAATGGAAATGCTTTAGTTGGTTTGTTTCAAGGCATGTTTGAAAATAATATTTTAACCTTTAACCCTGGTTGGGATGAAAATGCCAACAAGTTGGATGCTTTTGATGATGTAAGAGACATTCAAAAGCATCTAAAAGCCAATCATATAAAATTAGAAAGTGAAGCAGATACCAACACTTCTGGACCTGCAAGTATTGTGTTTTTTGACCCTGATGGAAATACGGTTCTGATTGATCAGCATGTTTAGGGTTTCTTAAAAAGATTAATATTACCAAACTCAATTTCTTTAAAAAAAGTTTCTTTCTGAATATGTATATCAAAAACCAAATCATTTATATCCTTACCTTTTTCATAAGAACGAATTAATTTCATAATTAATCCACCTGAAAATGATTTGGCTTTCCAAGCAAAGTAAGGCAAAAGCTTATTATTAAAATGAGCATTATGTACAATTAAATTCCTAAATCTAAAAATCATTAATAAGTCGTTTTTCACTTCTATTATATGTTTTTTTAAAAATTTATTTAAATATTGTGGTTTCGTATAAAAATCAATTACTGAATTAATTTTTTCTTGCATTAATAGATTTTTTTCAAACTTTTTTAATTCGGGTAATATTTCTATAAAATTATTTAGATATACGATTTGATTAGGTTTAGTTTTTAATTGACCTTTAACCAATAGCTCTTCAGGTATTTCCGTATTTTTAAAAAAACTATTAGCTAAATGCTTATAATGACTATGTAATTCCCATCCATAATTATATGTAAAGTAAAGAACTTGTTGATCAGATACAATTTCTTGTATAATTTTAAACTTATTACCTTTTTTTCCATGAAGTATGTCTGTTAAAGATTCAATTTCATTACTAAAGAAATTTTCTATCGAAATCCAGTAATTAAGTATTTTATCCTCATCTTTTATTGATTCTACTCCTTTTCTATACCAATGTAAAGCGTTTTTTAATTTTAATATACAGTCACTGTCAGTTTCATTTTTAAATAAAAAATCACATTCTTTTAATCTCTCTAAACTTTTTTCATGGCTTTTTAAATCTAGTGATTCATTATGATTTGCAAATTGATCATTTTTATCTCTAGAAAAACTTGAAAAAATGGATTCTCCCTTACTATTTATAATTACATATTGTGAATCATTCACATAAACTTCAGTTTTGAAATTAAAATATACTGAAAGTATATCTAAAGCGTTCTCAATTTTAGTCTTGGCAAATTTTAATGATGATTTAGGTAATAGATAATCTACATCAACAGCAGCTTGTATATACTTTTCCTTAATTTCCTTTTGTAAATCCTCATAATCATATTTCTCAAAATCTTTTTGAAACCTTTTTTCTTTTATATTATAGAACGTCACTCCTAAAATTTTCTTTTCAATATTTCCTTTTAGACCATTTACCTTAAATATGTATTTAACACTTTCTGTTTTTTTATGATAATAATAAGAGAGTTTTTGAATACGTTCTTTGTATGTTAGTTTATCCATATAAGCTTTAATTCGTTCATCATAAGAATCTGAATCTTCTAAATCTTTATTCTTTAAACCATGAGGAAAGTCTACAGTTAATAATTCATTAAAGTAATGATAATCACAAAATATGTTCTTCAAAAATTTATTTATATCAGATAAATCATAATTTTTACCTAAAAACTCAACAATTAAGACTTGAGTATTATAATTTATCTTTTTAACAAATTCTAAATCTAATTCAGAGTCATTCAGAATTAATTGCTCAACTGACAATAAAGTTTCTTTAAAATAAATACCTTTTTTTAATTCAATATTAATTTTCTTGCATAGTGCAAGAATATAATTACTTTTTCCGTTACCAAAAGATTTTCTTAATAGTGAAAATTCAGATTTTAATTTTGATTTTATAACTTCATCCTTTTCTAAATAGTTACAAATTTTATCATAAAAGTACTTTTTATTATCAGCATTTCTGAAATCATTTTCAGTTATTTCAACAATAATATCTTCAATTAGTGTATGAGGTGTATAAAGTCTCAAACCATAAGATTTCTTTAAAAAATTTCTTATCAAATCTTCCCAAAGTTCGCTCCAATACTCAATCTTTTTTTCAACATTTTTTATTTCCATCTTTTTCTTATTTCAAATCCTTTAACACCAATTGTATCGACTTAAACCCATTCCACTCGTTTTCATCTAAAGTATACACAATATCAAAATCGTTTTGAACAGCGTAAATTTTATCACCTAAATTAAAACCAATAGCGCCAAAAGTTTGTTTATTATCGCCTTGAAAAACATTGAGTTTTAAATGGGTTTGTGTTGCACCTACTTTTTTTCCATAACCATTATCTCTAACACAACTACTTTTAAAAACAGGTTTCATATTCTGTGGACCAAAAGGAGCCATTTGTTGTATGATTCTAAAAAATTTTGGAGTAATTTCTGAGAGTTCAATTTCAGCATCAATTGCTATTTCTGGAGTTAGCAATTTCTTATCAATTGTTTTAGAGACGACTTCTTCAAACTTATTTTTAAAATTCTCATAATTTTCTGGTAACAAGGTTAACCCTGCAGCATATTTATGTCCACCAAATTGCTCTATAAAATCTTCACACTGCAACAAGGCTTCATACACATCAAATCCTTTTACAGAGCGCGCAGA
>NZ_CBFHJT010000062.1:16561-20002 GCF_965656025.1 Polaribacter sp. | reverse complement strand
GAACTTTTATAATTTTATGGTTTTATAAAAGACAACCTGAAACGTTGAAAGAAATCTATAGAAAAAAGTTTAGATGGTCTATTTTTAGAACAGGTACTTCAGAATTTCTAAAACATAATGATGCTATACTATACACTTTTTTAAGTGGTTTTATTACTGGTTCTTTTATGGTGTTTTTAGGAACTTCGCAACAGATTTTTCAAGAACAATATGGTTTGGTAGACGAATTTCCCTATATATTTGGCGCCATGGCAATTTCTGTAGGCTTTGCTACTTTTATAAATGGAACTGTGGTAATGAAATTTGGCATGAAAAAATTGGTTATTTTTTTCCTGTCTATGTTTACGATCGTTTCGTTATTGTACGTGCTTTTTTTTTACGGAAAAGTAAATCCGCCCATTGAAATACTGGTTCTTTCTTTTCTACTTCAGTTTTTTGCCATTGGCTTTTTATTCGGAAATTTACGTTCTTTAGCAATGCAACCCATTGGCCATATTGCAGGAATTGGCTCTGCAATAAATGGTTTTGTATCTACAATTATGGCAGTTCCTATTGCTGGTTTTATTGGTAAATTTGTGGTAGTTACAGCCTATCCTCTATTTGTGGGCTTCTTAATTTGTGGTTGTATTTCTATGATTTTATTATTTTCTTTCAGAAAAAAAATTAATTAATCCTATTACATTTTTTGTGTGTAGAAATTATAATCCTTTAAAACAGTAGCTATAAAATCAGAATCACTTTTATGTTTAGAAACGATTCCTGTAACTTCTATAATTTTTGTGCGTAGTTTTATCAAGGTTTTATAATCGTTGTATTTTTTGGCAGATTTAAAAGTATCTTTAATAATTCGGATATCATTGTCAGACAATTGAATCACATTTGGGTATGTAGGTTTGTAAGTGGCTGTTAAATCTTCTAAAATAGTATCCGAAAATTTGGCTTCGTCTTTTAAATAAACCACTACAGTATTGGCTATGATATCTCCAAAACGTTGATTCTTATCGGTAAAAACAATCAATAATAAACCTACTAATTTACCAACAATAAAAAGTAAAACCATCAAAAGTTCACTATTTCTAGAGTTGTCTGCATACACATACACAGCTAATAAAATAAACAAATTAAAGTCTACAATACGTAAAAACCAACGGATGATATAATCGGTTACAGCTGGTTTAAAACCATCTTCATTAATCACCTTAATCTTTAAAAGCTTTTTACCTAAAGTTTGTCCATCCATTAAAATTTCTGAATATAAAGTGTAAAAAGTAACGGGTAACAATACTAAAATACTAATAGCTTGTATAGTCCAGTTATCGCCAGAAAACACTTTTTCTATGGCTTGAAAATCGAAAACATACATAACAAAATACAAATAAGCGAATTTTATAACATTGTCAGACAAAAAGGCTAATAAGCGTTGGCCTGCATTTGCAACCGTAAAACTAATATTTACATTTTGTGCTGTTTTTATTTGGAGTGTTTTCATGCAATAGTTAAATTCGCTCTAAATGAGAGAGGTCGCTTTTATAAAGCAAAATAAAGAAAAATGGCTTGAATTTGAACAAGTAATTTCAAATAAAAAAGAAAAAAGTCCAGACGAGATAGCCAACCTGCATATAAAAATCATGAATGATTTGGTGTATGCACAAACCTATTACCCTAAAAGTAAGGCTACTACCTATTTAAATAAGCTTGCAAAAAATAGTTTTGACAAGGTGTATCATGCCAAAAGAAGAGATCAAAATGTTTTTTTATATTTCTTTTTTGACAAAGTACCACTACTCGCCTATCAATATAGAAAATACATTTATTTGTCTTTTATTTTCTTTTTTATCTGCTTTTTTATAGGATTGCTTTCTACGTTTAACGACGAGAGTTTTGCCAGACAAATTTTAGGAAACGAATATGTAGATCAAACCTTAGAAAACATCGCCAATGGAGATGCCATGGCTATTTACAAAGGCGGCACCAATTGGGGCACTTTTATTGGTATTTACAACAACAACCAAAGAGTGGGCTTAAATATGTTTTTATCGGGCTTATTTTTAGGCTTAGGTACAGGCTATTATGTAGTTGTAAACGGAATTATGGTGGCTGTTTTTCAAGCATTTTTTTACCAACAAAATAGTTTTTTTGACAGTATTAAAGGTATTTGGATCCATGGAACTTACGAAATTTTCGGAATTATTATAGAAGCTGCTACGGGTTATATTATTGGCGCAAGTATTTTATTTCCTGGTACTTTAAAAAGGTTTCAGTCTTTTAAAAAAGGTGTTAGAGATGCGTTTTATATTTTTATTAGCACCATTCCTTTTACCATCGCAGCTGCCTTTTTAGAAGGTTATGTTACTCGATATTCTAACATTATGCCTACTTTTTTCTGCTTTGCAATTATCTTATTCAGTTTGGCAACCATTGGTTACTATTATTTAATACTGCCTTTTAAAGTAGCCAAAAAACACCAGTTGCGTTCATGATAAAAAAAATTGTATGTTTCTTTTTTCTGTGGATATCTTGCCAACTTGTGGGACAAGAAATAGCTACTGACAGCATTGTAAAACCGAAAGACACCATTGTCTATGTAAAAAATATCGATTTTGAAAAGAAACGTGTTTTTAAAGACAGTTTACAAGAAAAATACAATGACAAAGACTTTATTTATAAAGAAAACACACCAACACCACCTAAAAACAATATCGATTTTAGTTTTTTAAAAACCGTAGGTTCTTTTTTACAAACCATTTTTCCATTTTTATTAGGAGGTTTTATTGTTTTTTTAGTGCTTAAAATTGCCTTAGGTTCTCAAATTGGTTTTTTTAATTTTAATAAAAAAGGTACCAAAAAACCAGAAAAATTAGTGTATGAAGAAGAAGATATTCATGAAGTTGATTTAGAAAAACTTTTACAAGAAGCTAAAAATAATAATAATTATAGGTTAGCAATTCGTTACTATTATTTAATCGTTTTAAAAACTTTATCCACACATAAGTTGATAGACTATCATAAAGATAAAACCAATACAGAGTATAAATTTGAGCTTGAAAAAGGGAAGGTAAGAGAGCAATTTTCGTATTTATCTTACATTTATACCTATGTTTGGTATGGCGAATTTGAGGTAAACCCTTCCGACTTTTCAAATATCGAAAAGAAATATACATCATTTAAAAATTCTATTCAAAAATGATGAAAGTTTTTAAAATAATATCCGCCACACTCCTACTTTTATTGGTGGCCACCAGTTGTAAAAAAACAAACTGGAAAGAAAACTATAGAGAGACAGAAAAATCTCCTTTTGGCACTTATATTATTGCCAACGAAGCTCCAGAATTGTTTAAAGATCAAAAAGTAACTTTTATCAAAGAAAACTTTTACGATTATGCCATTTTTAATTACAATTTAGATTCTACAGAAGTTAACAACTATGTATTAATTAAAAAC
>NZ_CBFHJT010000062.1:0-16551 GCF_965656025.1 Polaribacter sp. | reverse complement strand
GCAGTACATCAAACCACAGAAGGTGTACAAGAATTGTTAGATTTTGTAGAAAGAGGCAACAATGCCTTTATGGCTTTGAATTATTTTAGAGGCGATTTTAAAGATCAACTCGAATTTACCACCAATAATTTAGATAAAGAGGTGTTCTCAATCAATGGTTTAAAAAAATTAAAAGGTGAGTTTTACTTAGAAAACAACAATTTTGGGAACAAAAACTATCATTTTGATAGAAATATTAGAAGAAATTACTTTGTTGAGTATAATGAAAACAAAACCGTTGTTTTAGGGACCACCAAAATTGATGGTGAAAAAGTACCTAATTTTATTAAAGTTTATCATGGTAAAGGGGCTTTTTACCTGCACACAAATCCGATTGTTTTTACCAATTATTACCTATTAAATGGTAAGGAAGGGTATGCAGCCAACCTACTCTCCTACCTTTCTAAAGATACGGTTCTGTGGGACAAACACATCAAAAGAAGTTTGTATGATTCTGAAAAGAAGAAACCTTCTATTTTTAAATTCTTTTTACAACATGCAACCCTTACTTGGTTTCTAATAGTCGCTTTTGTAGGTTTATTGTTGTTTATGCTTTTTAACGCCAGAAGAAAACAAAGAGCAATTCCGGTGATTGAACCCGAAAAAAATACCACAGTTGCGTTTACCCAAACCATTGCCAACTTGTATTTAAGTGAAGCAAATCATAAAAATTTAGTAGATAAAAAAATAACTTTTTTCTTAGAAAAAGTACGTACCAAATACTTGATAAATACCAGTAATTTAAACAGTACTTTTATAGAAAAATTAGCAGCAAAATCTGGGAATAGTTTACAAAACACAAAGTATTTAGTAAATACAATAATTACTTTACATAAAAAGGCAGAATGCTCTGAAGAAGAATTAATTAGCCTACATAAAATGATAGAAAAATATTTCAACAAATAACTATGGATACACCTAATTTAGACAATTTAGAAAATCAAGAAAACGTAGATAAAATTGAGTTTACAAACAGATTAGATGTTGCTGAACTTCAAGAAAATGTACACCTTATAAAACAGCAATTACAAAAAGTAATTGTTGGGCAAAAAAACATGGTAGATTTGTTAATTGTAGCATTACTTTCAGACGGACATGTATTAATAGAAGGTGTACCTGGAGTTGCAAAAACCATTACAGCAAAACTACTGTCTAAAACCATTGCCACAGATTTTAGTAGAATTCAGTTTACGCCAGATTTAATGCCTTCGGATATTTTAGGAACCTCTGTATATAATTTACAAACCACTGAATTCGAGTTTAAAAAAGGGCCTATTTTTTCTAGTATGATTTTAATTGACGAAATCAACAGAGCACCTGCAAAAACACAAGCAGCTTTGTTTGAAGTGATGGAAGAAAAACAAGTTACCATTGATGGAAACACCTATAAAATGGAAGCTCCTTTTATGGTTTTAGCAACGCAAAACCCTATAGAACAAGAAGGAACTTATAGATTGCCAGAGGCGCAATTAGATCGTTTTTTGTTTAAAATAAATGTAGATTATCCAAATGCTACAGAAGAATTTGAAATCATTTTAAAAGAACAAGCTTTAGAAAACACTTCTAAAACTAGTAAAATTGAAACTGTAATAAAGGCCTCTAAAATCATTGAGTTTAGAGATTTAGTAAAACAGGTTTCTATAGAAGAAAATCTCTTAAAATACATTGCCAATATTGTGGTAAACACGCGTTCTAACTCGTTTTTATATTTAGGTGCTTCACCAAGAGCAAGTATTGCTATTTTAAATGCATCTAAAGCGTTTGCAGCCATAGATGGTAGAGATTTTGTAACACCAGAAGATATTAAAAACGCAACCATACCCGTTTTACAACACAGAGTTATTGTAACTCCAGAAAGAGAAATGGAAGGTTTAACAAGTAAACAAATTATAGAACAAATTATAGAGGCAGTAGAAATACCCAGATAATTAATAGTTGTTAATTTTTAGTTGATGGTATTTAATATCCACTAAAAATGAAAAAACAAAAACGAACCTATTGAAACATTTATATAAAACCCTTTTTCTAAACAATCGTTTTTTCTACTTACTGGCTTGCATTGCCATATTGTTTGTAGTTGGTTTTTTTGCACCCCTATTTTACGATATTTCTAAAATATTGCTTTTTGTGTTAGGGCTTTTGCTAGTTATAGATGTTTTTTTATTGTACAACCTTCAAAAAGGCATTACTTTACATCGAACTTTGCCAGAAAGATTATCTAATGGAGATGCCAACAAAGTTAGTTTGCAACTTCAAAATAATTATTCTTTTACGACGCACTTATCTATTATAGAAGAACTCCCTTATCAATTTCAGAAAAGAAATTTTGTTTTTCCTTTGACACTTTCTACTAAAGAAGAAAAAACTATTTTTTACGATTTAAAACCAACAGAAAGAGGTGTTTACAGTTTTGGAAACACCAATATTTACACAAACACACCTTTACAGTTAGCTACTAAAAAATATGTCTTAGCAGCAGAAAAAGAACTAAAGTGCTATCCTTCTTTTTTAAAGTTAAGGGAATTCAATTTTAAAGCTTTTACCAATGATGTAATTTCTTACGGAACCAAAAAAGTAAGAAGAATTGGGCATTCTTTAGAGTTTGAACAAATTAAAGAGTATGTTTCTGGTGATGATATTAGAACCCTAAATTGGAAAGCGACTGCGAAAAGTAATCAGTTAATGGTGAATCAATATGTTGAAGAAAAATCGCAGCCAGTGTATGCTATTATTGATAAAGGACGTGCAATGCAAATGCATTTTAACGGCTTAAATTTATTAGATTACGCCATAAACGCCACCTTAGCGATTAGCAATATTATTTTAAGAAAACAAGACAAAGCAGGAATGCTTTCTTTTTCTAAAAAATTAGAAGATTGGGTGGTTGCCGAAAAAAGAAACTCGCAAATGAGTTTGATTTCAGAATCTTTATACAATTTAAAAACAGATTTTTCTGAGTCAGATTTTGGGGGTTTGTATGCGGTAGTTAAAAGAAAAATTACCCATAGAAGTTTGTTAATTTTGTTTACAAATTTTGAAACTATGGATGGTTTAAATAGACAATTATCTTATTTACGTGCTTTGGCAAAAAACCATTTGGTGTTAATTGTTTTCTTTAAAAACACGGAGTTAGAAAGTTTGATAAATACCAAACCAGACAATATACAAGGTGTGTATGATAGTATTATTGCAGAAAAATTTATGTACGAAAAAATTAGTATTGTCAACGAATTAAAAAAATACGGGATACAATCTGTGTTAACCACTCCAGAAAATTTAACAGGCGACACCATTAACAAATATCTGGAATTTAAATCTAGAGGACTTTTTTAAAATTAACTATAAAACAATAAAAAATGAACAACTTAAAATTAAAACTAAAAAAAGTAGATGCCACAAAATATGGCTTAATTATTGGATCTGTAATGGCTTTATTAGCTTTAATAATGCTTATAATAGCGTTTATTTTCACCTCTTTAATAGGAATAAGCACTTCCAATAGCGGATATGAAATGGGTTATTTATTCGGTGGTGGTTTTGTCATGGTTATTTTTGGCCCAATAGTATATTTTATTTTTGGTTTTCTTTTTGGATGGATTGGTGCATTGCTATTCAACTTTATACTTAAGAAAACTGGTGGCCTAGATTTAGAGTTTGAAAAAACCGGTTTAGATATAAATACTATTGGTAAAGAATAAAAAGAATAAAAACTAAAAACTGTCTAAAAAGTATACTTTAATACTTTTTAGACAGCTTTTTTTATTTTGAGTTTTTGGTTTGTTTGTTCTTTTCTTCTGTCAAGGGTTTCCATGTTCCGTCATAATTTATAGTAGTTCTGTGACTGCTGTTTACCCTTAAAACACTTTTTTTATTGGCAAAAAGAGTTATAATTATTCTGTAATCATCATATTTACTATCCAACCAATATTTTAGTATGTATTTATTCTCTTTAAACTCAGTTTCTGTTTTATAAGGCGTTCCTTTAAAGGAAACACCCGTATCATTGGTGTTATAGCCTCTACCTAATTGTTGCTGGCCATAATAAGGTAAATCCATATGAATGCTATCTTTATTAATATTCAAAAAATTAGGGTTTCCAATTAAGTTGATATTATTGGTCGTACTACCTGGAGGCATTAAGCTTTGCAAACCAGTTACCCCCATATTTAAACCTATAGGTTGTGCCCAATCAAAAGAAAGTGCAATTTTTTTGCTTTTTACAATATCTTTTAGATTGGCTATTTCTGCATCTGTACCATTGTATTTTAAGCTAGAGCAACTAACAAAAAACATCATCAAACACGCTACTACTAGTCTCATAATAAATCTATTTTGAATCATAATTATAATAAATTTACAAAATTATCTCTAAAAACTCTTTAAAAAAATCATAAAATAAAAGTTAATTCGCTGTTTTACAATACATTTATTATATGCAAATATATTTTGCATCTTCTGTTATTAATGATTCTCTTTCAGTAAATTAAATACTATTTTTGATTTCTAAAAAATAAGAATGAGTGTAGCTATTATTTTTGAAGATGAATATATCTTATGTGTTAGTAAACCTAATAATATGTTGGTACATCATGCTTTTCATTCTAGAAATGTTGCCAATGAAACTTCTCTTTTACAACAAATTGAAATTGATAAAGGTGTAAAAACGTATCCAGTACATAGATTAGACAGAAAAACGTCTGGCATTATTTTATTAGCAAAAGACAAAAACTTTGTAGCTAAATTTCAAGAGTTATTTACCATTAATACCATTCAGAAAACTTATTATGGTGTAGTTCGTGGTTTTGCTCCAGAAACAAAAATTATAGATTCGCCAGTAAAAGGACGAGATGCAAACGTGCACAAAGAAGCCTTAACACATTTAAAAACGTTGGCAAATGTTACTTTAGAAATTCCTGTAAAGCCTTATGATACTTCACGTTATAGTTTGGTAGAATTGCAACCCAAAACAGGAAGAATGCATCAATTAAGAGTGCATGCCAATAAAATTAGTCACCCTTTAATTGGTGATGCAAAATATGGTGATAAAAACCATGACATGATGTTCGCAGAAAATTTTAATTGTAAAAATTTGTTTTTGCATGCAGGTAAATTAAAATTTACACATCCTTTTACCCAGGAAAAACTCAACTTAAATGCAAATTTCCCTAATGATTGGATCACTATTTTTGAACGTTTTTCTTGGGAAAATCCTTTGGAAATATGACACCTTAATTTGCAAAAAAAACTTTTAATACAGCAATATTCTTATTATTAGAAATAAAGTTAGCAAACAGGTTTAGCCCTGATTGAAGCATCTGTTTGAGCTCTTTTTTAGTTGTCAGTTCGAGTAATCACGCTTTTGGGAGTGATTGTATCGAGAACAAAACTAAAAAAAGCGAGTGCTGAAAGCAGGAAATAGCTTCTAAAAAAAATTATTGTTCGATGGATTTAGCTTCAAAGGCTATTATTTCGCCAGCTTCAAAAGTGGGTGTAATTTCTATGGGATTACAACAAACTTCGCAATCTTCTATATAAGTTTGCTGTCTTACGCTGCTGTCTAAAATCATAGAAATTTCTTCCCAGCAATAAGGGCATTGAAAAAAATGTTCTTGCTCCACTACTCGATTACTTTTAAAACTAATTTTCCGTTTTTTTCTCCTGTAAAAAGTCTGTTATAGGTTTCTCTAAAATTTTCAATTCCTTCGTAAATATCTTCTCTCGATTTTAATTTACCTTCTTGTAACCAAGTACTCATTTCTTTAGCGGCTTTTCCAAAATCTTTGGTATAATCCATAACCACCATACCCTGCATGGTAGAACGCGTTACCAAAAGCGATAAATAATTGCTTGGACCGTTAATTTTGTTTTTGTTGTTGTATTGAGAAATGGCACCACAAATAACCACTTTTGCATGCATTCTTAATTTAGATAAAGCTGCATCTAAAATGACACCTCCAACATTGTCAAAATAGACATCTATCCCTTTTGGGCATTTCTTTTTTAAGGCCGAATAAATGTTTTCTGACTTGTAATCGATGGCTTCATCAAAACCCAATTCGTTTTTAATATAATTGCATTTTTCTTGGCCACCAGCAATACCAATAACTGTACAGCCTTTAATTTTTGCAATTTGGCCAACAATAGCACCCACTGCACCTGCAGCACCCGAAACCAAGACAATATCGCCTTCTTTGATGTTTCCAACCTCTAAAATTCCGAAATAGGCAGTCATACCTGGCATGCCCAAAGCACCTAAATACATGGGCATAGAGGCTAGTTTTTCATCTACTTTAAACCAACCATCTCCATTAGAAACTGAGTATTGTTGTACACCGCCCCAACTTGTAACACAGTCTCCAATATCAAATTTTGGGTTGTTGTTATTTTTGATGACTTTACCAATAGCACCTGCACGCATAACATGGTCTAATTCTACAGGTGGAATGTATGATTTTGTATCATTCATCCAGCCACGCATTGCAGGATCTAAAGAGATATAATGATGTTGAATTAAGATTTCTCCTTCTTCTAACTCAGGAATATCGTTTTCTTCTAATTTCCAAGTATTTTCGTCTGGGAAACCTTTGGGTCTATTTTTTAAAATGATTTGCTTGTTTGTCATCGTTTAAATTCTATGCTATAAAAATAAGAAAGCTTATGGAAATAAGATTAAAAATAGCAAAGGAAAAATTAAACCTAATGCCGCTAATTTCCATCCTCTTTTAGAAAAACCATTTTTTCCTGTAGGAATTAAAATACCTGTAATAGCAATTAACAACATAGCTGCACCAAAAATATCTGAATACCAAATCCAAAAATTATTTGTGGTTTTATGCAAGTACATGGTTTGCCCAATAATAGGTACTTTTCTTTGAAATTCTATATTTCCTTTTCCTGTTTGTAAGTCTGCATCTAAAACGGCATTATTTTTAAAAAACACACGTAATTTACCCTCTCTAACTCGATGACCTGTATAAGTAACATCAAAATCTTTAGTTGTTGCTATTAAATAATCTTTAGAAATCTGTTTGTTATCTTCAGGTAAATTTAGTTGAACATCTTTTGTTTCATAGGTATAATTCATAGGATACCAATCTTGACGATGATTTAAAATAATACCTGAAAATGAGAATGCGATAATTAATCCTACATAAAAATAGGCAAAATCTCTGTGTAAACTTCTATTTGTAACTTTCATATTTAAAATAATAATTAAGTCGCAAATCTATTTAGATTAAATCTAAATAACTAATATTTTAATAAGTTTTTAATCGCTTTTTCTAAACTATTTTTACCTAAGTATTGTTGCTCTAAATTTGTATCAAAAGGGATGGGAGTTTCTAAACTAGCTACCCTTTTTACTGGAGCATCTAAAAACTCGAAACAATTTTCATTAATTAAAGCAGAAATGTCGCTTGCAATTCCTCCAAAAAGAGAATCTTCTTGCACAATTAAAGCTTTGTTAGTTTTTTTAACAGATTGATAAATTGTTGCTGTATCTAAAGGTTGTAGTGTTCTTAAATCGATAAGGTCTGCAGAAATTTCTGGGTTTTTCTCTAAAACTTCTAACACCCAATGTATGGCAGCTCCGTAACTAACTATCGTAATGTTTTTTCCTTCTTTTATAGTTGCTGCTTTCCCTATCTCTGTAGTGAAATAATTTTCAGAAACTTCTTGATAAACAGATCTGTATAAAGCTTTATGCTCAAAAAATAAGACTGGGTTTGGGTCGTTAATTGCTGCAATTAATAGTCCTTTGGCATCTTGTGGAAATGCTGGGTAGATAACTTTTAAACCAGGTGTTTTTGTAAACCAAGCTTCATTTGTTTGACTATGAAAAGGACCTGCTCCTACGCCTGCTCCACAAGGCATTCTTATAACAACATCTGCATTTTGGTTCCATCTATAATACGATTTTGCCAATAAATTTACAATAGGATTAAAACCAGAAGAAACAAAATCTGCAAACTGCATTTCTACCACTGCTTTCATACCATTTACAGACAAACCATAAGCTGCAGAAACAATGGCAGATTCACAAATAGGTGTGTTTCTAACTCGTTCCTTGCCAAATTTTTCTACAAAGCCATCTGTAATTTTAAAAACACCTCCATAATCAGCAACATCTTGCCCCATAATTAAGAGGTTTTTATATTTTTCCATAGCTTGAAATAACCCTTGTGATACTGCATCTACAAAGCGAATACGATTTGTTTGTTCTGAAGGATTTATTTTTTCTAATTGCTCATTTTTAAAAACATCATTCAATTCTGTTTCTAAATTTGGGGTGATTTTTCCCTCTGCGTAAGCTTTTTCTAATCCTGAATTGATTTCTTTTAAAATCTCTTCTTTGTAAGCTATTTCGATTGCTTCGGTTAGTATTTTTTCATTTTTTAAAAATTCTTGAAAATTTTCTACCGGATCTTTACTCGCCCAAAAATCTAAAAGATCTTGTGGTACGTATTTGGTGCCACTTGCCTCTTCGTGACCACGCATTCTAAAAGTTTTAAACTCAATTAAAACAGGTCTTGGTTTTTTGCGAATACTTTCTGCGATTTCGGTTATTTTAGAATACACTTCTAAAATATTATTACCATCAATAATATAACTTTCTATGCCATAACCAATGCCTTTATCTGCAATATTTACGCAATTAAATTGCTCTGAAGTTGGTGTAGATAAACCATAACCATTATTTTCTACACAAAATAATACTGGTAAACTCCAAACAGAGGCCACATTTAAAGCTTCATGAAAATCACCTTCACTTGTGCCACCTTCTCCTGTAAAAACAGCGCAAATTTTGTTATTGCTTTTAAGTTTATTTGCCAGTGCAATTCCGTCTGCAACGCCCATTTGTGGGCCTAAATGAGAAATCATACCTAAAATATGATATTCTTGTGTACCAAAATGAAAACTTCTGTCTCTACCTTTTGTAAAACCGTTTAATTTACCCTGCCATTGAGAAAACAGACGGTCTAAAGGGATGTTTCTACTTGTAAAAACACCTAAGTTTCTATGCATTGGTAAAATATACTCATCATCATATAAAGCTGCAGTTACACCCACAGCAATTGCCTCTTGCCCAATACCAGAAAACCATTTAGAAATTTTTCCTTGTCTCAATAGAATTAGCATTTTTTCTTCTATTAAGCGTGGTTTTAATAAACTTTTATAGAGATGTAGTAATTGTTCTTTAGAAATAGAATTTGCGATAAATTTAATTTTATCTGACATAAATTAAACATTTTGTAATCCTAACAAACTTAATAATTCAAAAAGAGAATCCATAAAAAAATCCCTATCATTTTAAATGATAAGGATTTTTAATCTTTTTTTTTAAATTAGAAGCTATTTACAATTCTTTAAAGATTGCATGCATCATTCTTTTCTTATCGTTGATGCTTTCTTCTAAAGCAATCATCGTTTCTGTTCTGTTAACACCTGGTACATCATCTATTTTATAAATAATATCTTTAGCGTCGTTGGTGCTTTTTGCTCTTACTTTACAAAAAATATTATATTTTCCTGCTGTAACATAAGCTACTGTTACGTTTGGTATTTGTCTTAAATTTTCAATAACACTTTGGGTCATAGAAGTTTTTTCTAAATAAACACCAACGTGTGCTATAAAAGAATAGCCCATTTTTTCGTAGTTAAGTGTTAAAGTAGATCCCTGTATGATGCCTTCATCTTCCATCTTTTTTACACGAACGTGTATAGTTCCCGCAGATACTAACAACTGTTTTGCGATGTCTGTAAAAGGTGTTCTTGCATTCTCAATTAAAATATCTAAGATTTGGTGGTCTATTTCGTCTAAGATGAATTTTTTCATAATTTGTATATTATTCAATTATAGTTACAAATTTATGAATTAAATTTAACTAAACAAGAATAAAAATGAGAAATATTTAAAAAATTTACCTTTCGAAAACGATTTCGTGGTGTCCAATATTGGTTTTTTTTACTTTTTCATCCTTTTTTACCAATTTAGTTACCAATTTGTTATCTATAATTTGATCTTGATATTGATACGCAATGTCATTATCTGCATTTTGGTATCGATGAATAACGTCATAAAAGATTTTATCATTATTTGGAATGTTAAAATAGCCTTTGTAAGTTTTAAATTCTGATGAATTTGCAATGTAGTGCAAACCTTGTAAGATGGAAAAGAAAGTATATTTTCTAGTTTCTTCTCTCCCATAATCATTGGGAAAATGACCAGATTCAATCAATATTGTATTGTAACCTAGTTTTTGAAAATTATCTCCTGTAGCTGTTGGGTAAAACTCATCTGTATATCTGCCAACGCAATTTGGAATTGTAGTTTGCAGCATACTATTCATAGCAACGATTACATTCATAGTGGCTATTCTGCCAGGTGTAAGCATTCTGGTTACTTCTTCAGAAGGTGCTAAAAAAGAAATGGTAGCTGGATTTTTGGTGTTTTCTACATTAAAAATGGTTCTTTGATCGTGTAAATTAAAACAGAATTCTGGTTTGAAGTCTTCTAAAATATTACGCAACAACTTACTTTCCTTCGCTTTTCTATCTACGGCATCTCTATTTAAGTCAACATCATTTGCATTTACTCTTGTATATACCTCTGCTCCATCAGGATTTAACATAGGTATAAAAACCAACGTACACTCGTTTAAAATAGACCGTAAAGTATCATTACGATCATTTAAAAAACAGTTGAAAAGATCAAACAAGGCTCTAGTACCTGTACTTTCATTACCATGCATTTGAGACCATAATAATATTTTCTTTTTTCCAGTACCTATTTTAAGTTGATAAATGGGTCTCTCTTCTTCTGAAGTACCAATTTGTTGTACTTCGAAAATAGCTTCGTATTTATGAAATAAATTTTGAATGTCTTTAAAACGAATCCATTTTCCAAAAAGGGATGTTTCTTTTTGTGCTTTAAAAATAGTTTCTAAAAATTCTACAGTTAGTAAGTTCATATAATAGTGCAATAATATTTTGTAAAAATAAACCAATCACATTTGTAATCAAACTAAAAAGATACAATTGTAAACTTTAGTAATATTACAAATGTAAACAAGATTAATTCATATAAAATTAACTTTTGTAAACAGATGGTTCTAGAAGAGTTTACAAGTAACATTAGTGTAATTTATGAAATAAAAAATATTTATAATTAAATTATAAAATAATGTTTTTTAGTTTATTATGTATTTTAATTAAAGTTTATATTTAATTAAATATATTGATGTTTATTTTTATTTATAATTTAATATGGTTATTAAATACAATAGTTTTACATTTGTAAAACAATACTATTTTACAATGATAAACAGTGGTGATTTTACAAATAGGCTAAAAAAAATTATGGATTACCATCAACTTTCTGCATCTATGTTTGCAGATAAGGTGGGTGTGCAACGTTCTAGTATTTCGCATATTTTATCGGGTAGAAATAAACCAAGTTTAGATTTTATTTTAAAAGTAACTACAGAATTTACAGATGTTGATATTCATTGGTTATTAAATGGCAAAGGTGTTTTTCCGAATAATGAAGTTTCTAGAACACAAAATACAGCCACTACTCCATCTTTATTTAATACTTCTGAAACTACAACAGGTAAAAAAATACAACGTATTGTTGTTTTTTATACAGATGGTACTTTTGATGAATATTTAAAATAAAGTATACAAATATGGATGGTTGGGGTGCTTTAACTATGCTAATTAAAAGACAAGAAGCTGCTAAAAACAGAAAAGCTGTTTTAAAAAAAGCATTACAAGAAAAGAAAATGTCTTATTTGCATGTAGAAAATAAGACTGAATTTGGGTTTCCAGAATTATCTACAGTGGAATTGAAACAACTAAAGAATGATATTAGAAAAGAAATTAAAAAACAGCGCATAAAAAGCATTATTTCATCACTTATATTACTTATTTCAATAATTAGTATCGTTTACTTCATTTTTCTCTTTAAAAAGTAGTTTACAAACGTTCTTATTTGTTTCTATTCTATTAGTGACGCCATATTTGTTTTAATGATAGCTATATTTCTTTCTCTATTAGAGTTGGTACTTTTTTCTTGTTTTGAAACCATAGAACGCATTAAATTAATCATTACCTGGTTAAAATTGAACTTTTTGTATTGAATGCCCTTTGCAACCATATCATCTAATAAATTTTTTATAGCTTGTAGATTATTGCTTTTAGCGACCCTATCAAATGCTTTTGTGTATAATGCTTTATCTTTAGTAGTTCCAGATAAATACATACCAGAGATAATATTTTTAGCTATAAAAGCTAACTCAGATTCATCATTTGCTTCTATAAATATTCTCGTTAAAGGAGTTGCTAGTATTTTTCGAACTTCGTCGGGTAATTCTTTCGACTTTTTTATTGCCAAATCCTTATCTACATAATACATGGCCACCAAAGATTTACCCAAGACTGCAAAAGATTCGCTTTCTAACCCATCTGCAAAAATTTGTTTTAATTCAGGATCTATAAGTTTACCTAAAGTTTCTATTGCTGCTGCTTTTACAAGTGTTTTATTATCTTCCTTAGCCATTTGCATAATTTTTCTAATGGCGTCTTTTTTAGAGAATTTATTTATTAAATCTATATTTTCTAGAGCTAAAATTCTAATCTTATAAGAAGTATCATCCATGGCAGCTACTACTGAGTTAAAAGCGTCTTTATCATCTTGTTTTTTTGCTATTTCTAGCAAAGCTTCTCTTCTATGTCCGTAATTTAGAGCGTTTTTTAATTGAAAAATATAATCGCTTAAAACCTTGTTTTCAATGATTTCGCACAATAAAACGCCATCTGCATTCACCTGAATTAAAGTAGGTTGCTTCTTGTAATTAAAAGTAAAAGAAGCATCATTATTTTCTATAAATACAGTTTCTCTTCTTCTTTTATTGCCTTCAAAAATATCTATAGTCAAAGGAAATTGAAATTTTTCTGGTTGTTGCTGATAGATATTTACAGTAACCGTTTTTCTAATCAAATTATAATCGTAAGAAACGCTAATTGTAGGGTGATTGGCACCATAATACCATTGGTTAAAAAACCAGTTTAAATCTTTACCTGTTATTTTCTCGAAAATTAAACGTAATTGTGGTACTTCTGCTGATTGATATTTGTACTCGTTTAAATAGGTTTTTAATCCTAAAAAAAAGGCCTCATCACCTAAATAATTTCGAAGCATATGCAAAATGGTTCCTCCTTTATTATAACTAACTAAATCAAACAAATCTTCTTTGTCATCATAATTAAAACGAACTAAGTTTTTATCTGATTCTTGTCCCGTTAAATACAGTTGATTATTATCGTATAAATGCATTTCTGCAGCTTCTGAACCATACTTGTGTTCTTGCCATAAATACTCACTATAATTAGCAAAAGATTCATTTAAAGTTAAGTTACTCCAGCTTTCTGAAGTTACTAAATTGCCAAACCAATGATGAAAAAGTTCGTGTGCAATCGTATTTTCGTGTTTATTTTCGTCTATTAATTGCCCTGGTTTTTGGTATGCTTGTTCTCCATGAACCACAGCTGTTGTGTTTTCCATAGCACCAGAAACATAATCTCTAACCACTATTTGGCTGTATTTGTTCCAAGGAAACGCTACGCCTAATTTTTCTGAGAAAAACTGCATCATTTCTGGTGTGTTACCAAAAATTTGTTTTGCATAAGGTGCGTATTCTTTTTCTACGTAATAGTTAATAGGAATATTTTTATAATTAGCATCTTCTACAATTTCAAATTCACCCACGCCTAAAAAAAACAAATAAGGTGCATGTTTTTGATCTAATTTCCAATAATCAGTTCTATTTGCTCCCTTTTTTGTTTGACTAACTAATTCTCCATTAGAAAGTGTAACATATTTATTAGGAACTGTAATATAAATTTCTTGTGTTGTTTTTTGATTTGGTGCATCAATTGTTGGAAACCAACAGCTACTACCTTCTGTTTCTCCTTGTGTCCAAATTTGTGTTGGTTTTTTTTTGTCTAACCCAGACGCATTAATAAAGTACAAACCCTTGGCAGATGTAATGGCATCACTTCCCTTTTCTTTTACTTTATCAGGTCTTGCTGTATAATTGATATACACAGTAAAAGTTTCTTCTTTGGTATATTTTTTAGGTAGATTTATGGTAATTTGATATCCATCATAAGCGTACTCTAATTTTTTATTTTGAAGGGTGATATTATGAATTACCATTGCTTTTGCGTCTAAAACAAAAGTATCGGAATCATAAAAATAAGGTTTTGCAGTAACCCAGGCTTCTCCATTTAGCTCTTTTTTATCAAAATTAAAACCAACTTTTAACTTTGTATGGATTAAGCTGTGTGTTTTTTCTCTTTCTGCTTTATAGTTAGTGGTATTTTGTGATATACCAATTGTTGTAATGCCTAAAAACAGCATTAAAAAACAAATTTTAAACTTCATAAATAATAATTTCTTGTCGCTCCAAAAGTAATAATTATGGAGATAGAACGTGTTAATGAGCAGTTAAATTCAAAAAATGTACCAAACTAAACGTAAAAAAGCCTTAATTTTTTACAATTAAGGCTTTTAGTTTTTTGAATTTATTGTTTAATTCTCATTAAACATATTAGAAAACTGTTTTAAAGACGAACTATCTCCATTAAAGTCCATACTATTTAAAGTTTCTATAATTTTTGCAGGATTCATGTTTTCTCCTAATAATCTTGCAACTCCTACTCCTTGCTTATCACCATAACCAAAGGCAATTACTTCATCTATAGAATCTGTATCTCCAGAATAATAAACCTTTACATTCATCCCTTTTGCCTTCATAGACATTAGGTTTTTGTAGTCTGTATTATCTTTAAAAATATTTTTTAAGGTTGCTTTTTCTTTTAAATAAACAGCTTCGTTTTCTGCTGTTTTAGGTAAAAATACAATGTTAATTTTTTTGATACTTTTTATGGTCTCTTTTACATCTTCAGAGACATCTGCTTTTGCAGAAAGTACAGAACTTACTGGTAAATCTCCAGTGTAAAAGCCATCTTTACCACTTGTTTCTACTAAATAACTTTGTAAAGATTTATCGTTTTTACAAGAAGTTATCAATAAAACTAAAGTTAGTATAGAAAGTATTTTATGTATGTTTTTCATTTTAATTGTGTTTTTAGTGTTAAAAATAACTTTTTAGAGTTCTAGTTAGATTTCTCGTTATTTATAAAAGTATCTGCTAAATCAGACATTTTATTAATATCTATATTACCTGTTAAAGAAACAATTACAGCTTCTGCCATACCATTTGTTTTTTTGTCTACACCTTTTATAAACATTAAAACTTCGCTAACATAATCTTTATTTTTAGAGGCTTTTACGTAAATTTTTACACGCGAATCGTCTTCTTTAATACGCATTAACTCTGTAAGATTGTTCTTTTTTATAGCGGTGTTCGCCATTGTTTCCATCTTATTGGCAATGTCTTTGTTGTCTGATGAAAACATTTTAAATTCTTTTAAATCGTTTATCATTTCAAAGACTTTCATCTCTTTACTATCTTTTAGTTTTTTAGGACTAAATTTAGACAGTATTTCAAACATATCTTTGGTTACAACCACCATATCTACGCCGTCTGTGTTTTCTAAACTATCAAAAAACGTTGTTTGTGCGTTTGTTACCATTGGTGTAACAATGAACGCTAATAATATTATTATTTTTTTCATAATTTCTGTGTTTACTTGGTTTTACTAATTTTACTTGGTTTTTATTTTAATATTTTATTTACGGTATTCTCATAAGTATACAAATTGGCAACTGCCTGTTCTCCTTTTTTTAAGTTGGTAGATAACAGTTTTAATCCTTTACTTACTTGTGCGTAAATTCTTTCAGCTTCTTTTCTTTGTTGGTATTCTTTATATTGTTGTTGCCCAACAAAAACACTAATTAATAATGCAATAGATGCAGCTACAGACAACCATTTTAAGTTTTTCTTTTTAGATTTCTTAGGTTCTAACTTTATGGTTTTTGTAAATTTTTCATCTTTTGCTATAGTAAAATAGTTAAATAGATATGCATACTCTTGCAAATGTGGTGCAACATTGCCTTCTGTAAAATACTGTTTTAAGGTGGCCTCTTCTTGCAAAGTAGTAGTAGCTTCTAAATACTTTTCTACTAATTCTTCTATGTTAGCTAACTCCATAGTTGTGTTTTTTAATTAATTCTTCTCTAATTGTTTTTCTTGCTCTAGACAATGCTACTCTAACTGCTGTTGGTTTCATATCTACCATTTTACAGATTTCATCAAAATCATATTCTTCTATATCTCTTAGTTGAATAATTATTTTTTGTTGCTCAGGTAAGTTTTCTATCAATTGGTGTACTTGGTTTACACTATCTCTATATTCTACCTTTTTATCTAAAGACGTATCTTTTTCTTTATAATTACTGTGTACTAATGTTAAGTTATTTGCTTGTTTAGATTTTAATCTATCGTAACAATAATTTTTAGTCATCGTCATTGCAAATGCTTCTAC
>NZ_CBFHJT010000061.1:4986-20122 GCF_965656025.1 Polaribacter sp. | reverse complement strand
ATTTGGTGCATTTAATACTTTTGCAAAATATTCTGGATAGCCATTTTTCCACCATCCAACACGTGTTTTATCAGGATAATAGACTCCTGCAATATAACTTCCTTGAAATGTGCTTCCCGTATATTTTTCTTCAAAATTTGCTCGTTGTCCCATGGCTCCATTACCAATGCTAAACAAACTTTCTGAAGATTTTACCTTTGCTGTATCAAATCCTTCTTCGAGAATAGACCAGGCATTTGGTTTTATATAATCTTGATTCATTTTTTTTCTTTTGAGAGAAATAAACAGAGAAAAAAGAGTAAATACAAGCTAAAAATAACTTAAGATTGTTTCTTTTTTCCTGTTTCTGGTTTCTTATTTTTCTATTAATTTTTGGATAAAATTGAGACTAATTTCTGTAAAATCTTTGAAGTTAAATTGTGCTTCAGAAAGTACATTTTCATCTCCAATACCAATACTTATCATATTTGCCGCATTAGCAGCTTCTACACCAGCTACTGCATCTTCAAAAACCACACAATCACTAGCTTCTACTTTTAACTGTTTTGCTGCTAATAAAAATACTTCTGGGTCTGGTTTTGCTTTGGTAACATGATTGCCATCTACAATTGCATCAAAATAATGTAGTAAACCTACTTTTTCTAAGATAGGTTGGGCATTTTTACTTGCAGAACCCAAGGCAATTGGTATGTTATTATCTTTTAAATATTGTAAAACTTTTGGTACATCAGGTAAAATTTCTGATGCATCCATATTTTCTATATACTCTAAATAATCTACATTTTTTTCGAGCATCCAAGTATCAAATTCTTTTTGTGTAGCTTCTCTATTACCAATTTCTAACAAAATTTCTAAACAACGCTTTCTACTTACGCCTTTAAAAAGTTCGTTTTGTTCTTTGGTAAATTCAAAACCTAATGTGTTTGCTAACTTTTTCCAAGCTAGATAATGGTATTTTGCTGTATCCACAATAACACCATCTAAATCGAATATTAATCCTTTTGTCATTTTAATTTGATTGTACTACATCATCTACATCTTTTACTTTGTAGACTAAAGCTGCAGCAATTAAAAAACTAATTCCACTAATAATTAAAGCAAAAATTGCTTCATTGTTATAAGCGTACTTTACTAATGGCCCACCTATTAAGGCATTGATGATTTGAGGTATTACAATAAAGAAATTAAAAATCCCCATGTAAACTCCCATTTTTTTAGCAGATATAGAACCTGCTAAAATAGCATAAGGCATTGCTAAAATACTTGCCCACGCAATTCCTACTCCTATCATAGAAACAATTAACCAATTTTTATCTGGCATAATGTAAATTGATAAAAGCCCTAAACCTCCAATAATCAATGATATGGAATGTGTACGTTTTCTTCCTATCTGTTTTGCAATGTATGGCAAAGCAAAAGCATAAAATGCGGACACTAAATTGTAAATCCCAAATAGGATTCCAACCCAATCTCCTGCATCTTGGTAAGAAGTACTACTACTATCTGTATGTGGTAAACCATAAATATGTTGTGCTATTGCTGGTGTTGCAAAAACCCACATACCAAAAAGACCAAACCAAGAAAAAAATTGCACCCAACTTAATTGGCGCATTGTGGTTGGCATTTTTTTAAAATCTTCAACAATATCCCATAAACTAGAACTTTCTTCTTCTAGGACTTCATCTGAATCTGTATCAAAACTTGCTAATTCTTCAGGAGAATATTCTTTTGTAGTAGATACTGTAACTAAAATTGAAATGATTAAAATGGCTGCACCAATAATAAAAGACCAAATTAAATTATCAGGCACAATACCTTGTGATGTTTTGTTAGAGACACCAAACCAATTTGTTAATGCATAAGGCAACCAAGACCCAACAACCGCTCCAAAACCAATTAAAGCTGTTTGTACACTAAATCCTAAAGTTCTTTGATCTGTTCTTAAATTATCACCTACTAAAGCTCTAAAAGGCTCCATTGCAATATTAAACGAAGCATCCATAATCATTAAAAAACCTGCACCAACCCATAAAGCTGGTAAAAAGGCAATAAAAATATCAGCTTGTGGCATTAATATTAAACCTATAGAAGCCAAAATTGCTCCAACAAGAAAATAGGGTTTTCTTCTACCAAAACGCCCCCAAGTTTTATCACTATAATGACCAATAATTGGCTGAACTATCAACCCCATTAAAGGCGCAATGATCCAGAACCAAGAAAGTTCATGAACGTCTGCTCCAAAAATTTGTAAAATTCTACTTGCGTTTGCATTTTGTAGAGCGAAACCCATTTGTATTCCTAAAAATCCGAAACTCATGTTCCAAATTTGCAAGAAGCTTAATTTACGCTTTTCCATTTATCGAATATTATTAAATGAATATTACGATAAGTTTTGTGACTTATCAATTAATAAAGTGTGGAATGTAATTTATTGATAAATCTTAATATGACAACAAAGATATATTTATTTTATGAATTTGATAAAATTTTGACAAAATATTTACGACGACGGTTTCGTAAAATCATAATTTTACGAAAAACACTACGAAATCGGTTTCGTAGATTCGCGTAGTTTTAAATCGCTTGAAATCACTATTTTTTTAGGTTTAAATAACTCGGTCTCGTTTTCTATTCTTTCAATTAATAAATCTACCGCTTGTTTACCCATTGTAAAACCATGCTGTGCAATTGTAGTAATAGATGGCGAGGAATATTCTGAGATTAAACCATCTGTAAAACCAATAATCGAAATATCCTCTGGCACCTGAAACCCTTTATCTTTCGCTACTTTCATAGCGTTTGCAGCATATATTTCATTTACAGCAAAAATAGCATCTATATCTTGTTGAAACACATTTTCTATTTGTGGCCTTATATCTACTTTTTCATCAATTTCTACAATTAAATCCTTATCTGTTTTTATATAGTCTTCTATTAAAGCCTTTTCATAACCTTGTCTTCTTAAAGCCCCTACGTTTACGTGGTTCGGTGTAGTTATTAAAGCGATTCTTTTTCTATCATTATCTAATAAATGTTTGGTTGCTTTATAACCTGCACCAACATCATCTACTACAACTTTATCACATAAAATCTCGTCTACAACCCTATCAAACAAGACTAAAGGAATTTCCTCAGAAACCAATCCTTTAAAATGATTAAAATCCTTATTTTCAAGCGTTTCACTTGCAATAGAAACTATTAAGCCATCTACACTACCATTCGATAAAACCTTTAGAGTTTCGACTTCTTTATTATAAGATTCGTTAGAAAAACAAACCATTATATGGTATCCTTTTTCATTAGCTCCATGCTCAATCCCTTTAATTACAGTAGAAAAAAAGTGATGTACTATTTTAGGTAAAATAACACCTATAACTTTTGTCTTTTGATTACGAAGCTGCAATGCTAAATGATTGGGTTTATAATTGTAATGATTCGCATAAGCTTGAATTCTTTCTTTAGTCTCTTTACCAATCTCATGACTATCTTTTAAAGCTTTTGACACAGTTGATGTAGAAACCCCTAATTCTTTAGCAATTGTTTTTATGGTAATTTTCTGCTTCATTTTCTACTAAATAATTAATTTTAATCTTATATTTTGTTAATATAATCATTTTTCTAAAAAAAAGTTATCAACACGAAACCGTTTTCGTGATTTTAAGTTTACTAGATTAACTAGATTATATTCTATATTTACTCTGTGGAATGTAAATTTATTGTTAAAACAAGTCAAATTTACAGTTATTATTTAACAAATTATACATGAAAAAATTTAAATTATTTTTAATTGGTATTCTTTTAAGTTCATCTTTTGCAATGTTTGCACAACAAACAGTAAAAGGTGTAGTAAAAGAAAAAACATCGGGAGATCCTCTACCTGGTGTTAGTATTATTATTAAAGGTACCCAAAAAGGTACTGAAACGGATTTTGATGGTAACTTTAATCTACCTAATGTAAAAACAGGAGATATTCTTCTTTTTAGGTATTTAGGGTATGCTAATAAAGAAATTACAATTGCATCCAATTTTAATTTAGTTGTAGAGTTGGAAGAATCTTCTCAAAAATTAGATGAAATTGTTGTTGTTGGTTATGGTACCACAACAGTAAAAGATGCAACAGGTTCTGTAGAAGCTATTACAGCTAAAGAATTTACCAAAGGTAACATTGTAACACCAGAAAACTTATTAAGTGGTCGTGTTGCTGGTGTAAATATTACAACTAGTGGTGCTCCTGGTTCTGGTTCTCAAATTAGAATTCGTGGTGGTTCATCTTTAAATGCCTCTAACGATCCTTTAGTGGTTATTGATGGCTTGCCTTTATCTGGAGTAGATTTAAATAGTATTAACCCAAATGATATTGAATCTTTCTCGGTATTAAAAGATGCTTCTGCAACCTCAATTTATGGTTCTAGAGGTGCAAATGGAGTTATTATTATTACTACCAAAAAAGGTAGAACTGAATACACATTAGATTATGATGTTCAAGTTGGTTTTGCAGAAATTAACAACAGAGTTGATGTTTTTAATGGAGACGAATTTAGAAACATCATTAATACAAGAAGGCCTAGTGATGCTGGTCTTTTAGGAACTGCTAGTACAAACTGGCAAGATGAAATTTTTCAGAAATCTGTGGCAACACAACACAATTTAACTGCAAGAGGTGAAATTTTTGGTTTTTTACCAACGAGACTTTCTGTAAACTTTTCTGAAATTGAAGGAAATATTTTAACTTCTCAGTTTGATAGATCAAACGTATCAGTATCTATGAATCCTTCATTTTTTGATGATCATTTAAAGGTAAGTTTAAACTATAACAGAGCTTTTGTAAACAATAGATCTGCAGATGCAGGTCAAGTTAATGCAGCTTTGCGTTACGACCCAACGCAGCCTGTATATGACCCAACATCACCTTTTGGTGGATTTTATCAACATATAAACAGAACGCCTGGTGGTATTTTAGTAGAAAACGGAACCAGAAACCCTGTGGCAGCTTTGTTACAAAACAACAACAGATCTAATAGATTTAGACAATTTGGTAATTTAAAACTAGATTACAAATTACACTTTTTACCAGAAGTTACTGCAACAGTTTCAGCAGGTTTCGACAAATCTAAAGAAGACGGTTCTTTCTTTAGCCCATTAAACAGTCCTGCAAATTATACAGACTTATTTATTGGTGGCGAAGGATCTTTTACAAATGAGTTTAACAACGAAAACTTTAATGCCTATGTTACTTATGTAAATACTTTTGATAAGTTAAAAACAGATGTAATGGTAGGTTATGATTATCAATCATTTAACAGTTCTGGAGACAGCACAGGAAACCTTAGAAATCCTAACGATCAAGGTAGAACTTCTTACGTAAACACTCCTGTTGTTTTAGTTGGTTTTTTAGCAAGAGCAAACCTTACTTTTAACGAAAAATACTTATTAACTTTAAACTACAGAAGAGATGGTACCTCTAGATTTGGTCCACAAAACAGATGGGGTAATTTTGGTGGTGCTGCTTTAGCATGGAGAATGAGTGATGAAGATTTCTTAAAAGACAGTGAAGTTGTTTCTGAATTAAAGCTGCGTGCATCTTATGGTATAAATGGTCAACAAGATGGTATTGCTGGAGATTTATACTTAGATAGATATCGTTTTGGAAACCAAAACTCACAATATTTATTTGGTGGTACTCCAATACAATCTACAATTCCTTCTGAAAGAAGTAGTTTAAAATGGGAAAACACAGCAACTATTGAATTAGGTGTAGATTATGGTTTATTTAATAATAGAATTTCTGGATCTATCAATGCTTTCCAAAAAAATTCTACAGATTTATTATCTGATGCTCCTGTTGCAGATGCTTCTAACTTTACAAATAGAGTTTTACAAAATATTGGAGACTTACAAGTAAATGGTTTAGAGTTTACCTTAAATGCAGATGTGGTGAAAACCGAAGACATAGATTGGAATATCAATTTTAACGCAACATATATAGATAGAGAAATTAAAGAATTGGCATTAGGCCAAGACATTACTACAGGTGGTATTGCAGGTGGTACTGGTAACTTTATTCAACTTTATAGCGAAGGTTTTGCACCAAACTCATTCTTTGTTTACAAGCAATTATACGATAATGCTGGTAAACCTATAGAAGGTGCTTATGCAGATTTAAATGGAGACGGAATTATAAATACAGATGATAGATATCTAAAAGAAAACCCACAAGCAGATGTTAGCTTAGGTTTCCAATCAAATTTTAATTACAAAAATTTCGATTTAACATTTAATTTAAGAGCTCAAATTGGTAATTACGTATATAATAATGTGAATTCATCATTAGCTCAATACGATTTATTACAAGACAATGCAGTTTTAGGTAATATACCTACTTCTGTTTTAGATACAGATTTCCAAAGAACATCAGATGTAATACTTTCTGATATTTATTTAGAAAATGCTTCTTTCTTAAGAATGGATAACATTACTTTAGGATATACTTTTGATAGACCTATCAAAAAATTTGCCTCTAACAGCATTCGTTTATGGGCTGGTATGCAAAATGTTTTTATACTTACAAACTACTCTGGTTTAGATCCAGAAGTGTTTAATGGTATAGACAATACTATTTACCCAAGACCAAGAACATTTTTGGTGGGTGCAAACATTAAATTTTAATTAATAAAGAATTAATGATGAAAAATATTTTAAAAATAGAAAAAATAGCAATCCTTTTTCTTGTGATGGTTGTAGCATTATCATCTTGTACAAAAGATCTAGATATTACACCAAAAGATGATCAAGATTTATTAGGGGAAGATTTTTTTGCAAATGAAACCGCCTACAAAGAACTATTAGCTGGTGTGTATGCTAATTTATCTTTAACGGGTGTAGATGGTCCTGGATCATCAAACATAGATGGTTTAGACGCTGGTACGAGTCAGTTTGGTAGAGTTTTATTATACCTACAAACATTATCTGCAGATCAAATGATTTGGTCTTATGAAAATGACCCAGGAACTAGAGATATACAACGTAATATTTGGAATGCAGATGACCCTATTGTTTTAGGGATGTTTGGTAGAACTCATGTTACCATAGCTTTTGCTAATAATTTCTTAAGAGAAACTACAGATGCAAAATTAGATGAAAGAAATGTATCTTCTGCAACAAGAGCAGAAATAGTAAAGTACAGAGCAGAGGCAAGATTGTTAAGAGCAATGTCTTACTATTACATGATGGATTTATTTGGGCAAGCCAATTTTACAACAGAAGAAGACGCTATCAATGCACAACCAGAAGCATATGACAGACAACAATTATTCGATTTTGTAGAATCTGAATTACTAGCTATTGAAGCTGATTTAGCAGACCCAATGGCCATTGAACATGGAAGAGCAAGTAAAGGTGTTGCTTGGATGATTTTAGCTAAAATATACTTAAATGCAGAAGTATATATTGGTCAAGACAAATATACAGAGTGTTTAGATTATTGTAAAAAAATTATTGCTGGCGGCTACACATTAGCTACAGAATACAGCCATAACTTTATGGCAGATAATGATGTAAATTCTGCAAAAAACGAAATTATTTTCCCATTAATTTCAGATGGAACTTACACCCAAAATTATGGACCAACTACAGTTATGATTAATGGTGCTGTAGGAAGTATAGAATCAAATGGTGCTGCATTAGGTGTTGGCGCTGGTGGCTGGGGAGGAGCCCTAAGACTTAGAAAACAATTTGTACAATTGTTTGATGGAGGTATTTACAATACAGACACAAGAAACACCATTATATCTGCAGGAAGAGATATTGAAATTTTAGATATTTCTGATCAAGACCAAGGGTATATTTTAGAAAAATATTCTAACGCAACATCTACAGGTGGCTTTGGTGTAGACCAAACATTTGTAGACACAGATTTTCCACTATTTAGATTGGCAGATGTATATTTAATGTATGCAGAAGCTCACTTAAGAGGTGGTTCAGGTGCAAATCCTACAGACCTAACAACTTACATTAACTCTTTAAGAACTAGAGCTAGCAATCCGCAAAATAGTTTAACAATTGCAGATATAGATTTAGAC
Source organism: Polaribacter sp. (assembly GCF_965656025.1). Taxonomy (GTDB): domain Bacteria; phylum Bacteroidota; class Bacteroidia; order Flavobacteriales; family Flavobacteriaceae; genus Polaribacter. Next base: position 12,044 of record NZ_CBFHJT010000061.1, on the reverse strand, counting down.
TTTATTATAGACGAAAGAGCAAGAGAGTTACACTGGGAAGCACACAGACGTCAAGATTTAATTCGTTTTGGACGCTTTACAGGAGGAAACTATAACTGGGTATGGAAAGGAAATGGAACAAGTGGTATCTCTATACCATCAACATTAAAACTATACCCTATACCTTCAGCAAGTTTGGCTTCAAACCCAAATTTAAAACAAAACGCTGGATATTAATTTAAAATACAAATTAGAAATAATGAAAAACATAAAAAGATTTTCAGCAATAACAATTATTGGACTTGTATTAATCATGTTTACTTCTTGTGATGATAGTTCTGAAAAATTTACAATAAGTACAGCAACAGCGCCAGTTTTACAAGACTTAAACTTTAGTAGATTAGAGTTAGACGCTGTTAACACAAGCAATCCTGCTATTTCTTTAAATTGGGAAGAAGCAGATTATGGACAACAAGCAGCAGTTAATTATTTAATTCAATTTTCTAGCGATGATGCTTTTACTGAACCCGTTACAGCAACTTCTGTTACAGGACAAACTTCTATTACACTTTCAGTAAACGAAGTTAACTCAGCGGCAGGTACAGCAGGTTTGAATCCATTTGAATGGAAAAATGTGTATATACGAGTAGCTTCTACTTTGGGTACGCAAGGAAATGAGGTTGTAAATTCTAACGTAATTAGCTTAGAAGTTTACCCTTATTTTAATTATGTATTTAACGATTATTATTTAGTAGGAAATGCAACTGCACCAGACTGGAATAACAACAACAATAATCCTGCATTATTTAGAGATGCAAATGACAGTAATAAATTTTATTACACAGGATATTTTGGAGCAGGAGAGTTTAAAGTTTTAGAAGTTAAAGGTCTTTGGCAACCTCAATGGGGTACAAACGACACTTCTTCTATTGATGTAAATCCTGGTGGAGGTTCAGATCCTGGTACTTTTCCAAATAATAATAACGCTATAGCTACAGCAGGTTATTATACTTTTAGTATAGATTTTGCTAGTAAAACCTATTCTTTTGAAACTTTTGATGCAAATGGAAAAACAAGTCCAGCATCTTTAATAATTCAAGGCTCTAGTACTGCAAATGTAACAATGACTCCATTATCTTTTGATGGACATATATGGTATGCAAATGGTGTTAGATTAACACCAGGTAGCGTAGAATTTGTGACAGATACTTCAGCAAAATGGGGTGCAGATACTTCTTTCTCTGGTGTAGCAACAGATGGTGGGGGTACAATACCTGTACCTGTAGAAGATGATTATGATATCTGGTTTAATGATTTAACTGGGCGTTATATTTTAATTCCTTTAAATTTATAATATCTAATAACTCTTAATAGAAAAAAAATGAATATTTATATAAAAAGATTAAGCTACTTATTTTTATCACTTACGCTTTTATTAGGCGCTTGTGATGCTGAAGAAAGCTTAACAATAACAACACCAGAGCCTGAATTTGTCTTAAATACCCCAGGTATTAGTAACATTTTTCTAAATTTTGCATTGCCAGATAATCCTGCATTTACAATTACTTGGAAAGATGATGTTAACTCAGGAGCAACCTATAACGTAGAAATGTCTTTAGAGACAGAGTTTACAAATCCAATTGCATTGGGTAGTACAGAAAACAATAGTTTTTCGATGACTGTAAATCAGTTTAATAACATATTAAACGATGCAGATGTAAAATCATTCTCAAAAACACCAATCTTTATACGATTAAATACAGGTGCACAAACTTCAAACGCAGTACTTTTTCAAGTATCTAAATTTGCAGTAGAAATGCCTTCTATTACTGGTCCAGATGCAACTGTATCAATTATGTTATCAGATGTAGATCCAGATTTAGTAGCAACTACTATTACTTGGGATGATCCAGAAATTACAAGTACAAGTACTGTAGAAATTTCTTACGAATTACAAATGGTGAATAATGGTAGTAATTTTGATAATCCTACTATTTTAGGAGAAACTGCTGATTTATCTTTAGACCTTAAACATGGCGAATTAAACGAAGCGTTATTAGCTAATGGTGGAACTGCAGGTACAGAATCTAAATTTGATTTTAGAATTAAAGCAACTGCAAAAACAGATGCTGGAGATTTATTTAGAACTTCAGAAGTAGCAACACTATCAATTACACCTTATGATGTTGCATTGCCACCAGCTTTATATGTTGTTGGTGCTGGTGCAGTAGATGCTGGTTGGGGATGGGATTCTCCTGTAGAATTGGTTTTACAAGGAAAAAAATGGTCTGGTAATATTAATTTATCTCCAGATAATGGTGGTAATTTTAGATTTTTTACTGATAAGACTTTAGAGTGGGCTTCACCAAGTTATAATTTCCCATATTTTATAGATAGAGGTTATACAATAGATGCTAATTTTGAAGATGCAATGGATGGTGATAACAACTTTTTATTCACAGGAACTGCAGGTGCTTATTTTATTGAGATAGATACGGAAGCAGAAACCATTACTTTAGGACCCGCAGTAGTTGGTCCAAATTGTAACTACGACCAATTATGGGTTGTTGGTGCAGGTGCTGTAGATGCTGGTTGGGGTTGGTCTAATCCAATTCAAATTAGTTGTACTGGTACTGGAAAATACGAAGGCAATATCAATTTAACGAATGATGCTTTTAGATTTTTCTCTGACAGAACTTTAGAATGGAGTTCTCCTAGTTTTAACTATCCTTATTATGAAAATGAAGGATATACTATAGACTCTAGATTAGAAAACGCTGGAGATGGTGACAGTAATTTTAAATTTAATGGAACTCCTGGAGAATATGGATTAACAATAGATGATGTAAATAAAACAATTACATTAAGTGCTCCACTTCAATTATGCGACCTTGACCAATTATGGTTAGTAGGTGCAGGTGTACCAGATGCTGGTTGGGGATGGGCTTCTCCAGTTGCATTACCATGTACAGGAGCTGGAACGTATTCTGGTCAAGTAACATTTGCTAATGATTCTTTTAGATTCTTTACAGACAGAACACTAGAATGGGGTTCTCCTAGTTATAATTTTCCTTTTTACGAAGGTGAGGGATATACAATAGATGCTAATTTTGAAAACGCTAATGATGGCGACTCTAATTTTAGTTTTATTGGAACTCCAGGAACTTATACATTAACTATTAATACAGTTGACAAAACAATTGTTTTAAATTAATTTACTAAAATAACAAAAAAGGCTGTAAAAAATTTTACAGCCTTTTTTATATACTAAAAGATATATGCAAAAAAAAATATTTTTTTTTATAATAACCCTAACCACCTTTATATCCTATTCTCAAGTTACTTTAAATGTAGATGCAATAGAAGTTGATAAACCTGTTACAATTACTGTAGATATTAATAGTATAGATAGTAATTGCAATGGTTTAACAAACCCTACTAAAGTATATATGCACTCTGGAATTGGAGATAAAAATAATGCCTTTGGTTTTAGTGTGGTTGGTAATTGGGGACAAGATGATGGTGTTGGAGAAATGACCCCAAATGGAGATGGAACCTATAGTATTACAATTACACCAGAAACCTATTATAGCTTAACCCAAACACAGGCACAAAATGCTGCCCAAATTGGTATGGTGTTTAGAAATGCAGACGGTTCTCAAGAACTAAAGGATAATGGTTGTAATGACTTTATCTTCCCAGTAGGTAAGGTTCAAATAGATATTACAAATCCAACTAACGATGAAGTTTTAGTAAGTGCAGGAGAAAATTTAAATGTATCTGCAACTATTACTTTTCAAGGAAGTACAACTGTACAAGGCACATTCGAAATTTTTTATAATAATGTATCTGTACAAACAGGTACTTGTGGTTTTCCTACTTGTAATGCAACTTTAACAAATATTACAGAAAGTGGTACGGTTAGATTTGTGGGTACACCTCCAGGTTCTACAGAAACTGGTGAAGCTAGTTTTCAAGTAGTACTTGCGCCTACAGTTGTAGAAGAAGCAATGCCAACTGGTTTATTAGATGGAATAAATTACAGTGCTGATGTTACAAAAGCTACTTTAGTTTTAACTGCACCAAATAAAGATTTTGTCCAAGTAGCAGGTAGTTTTAACAACTACACTCCTACTTCTTCTTATGTAATGAAAAAAGATCCAAGCACAGGTAAATTTTGGTTAGAAATAACTGGTTTAACTTCAGGAAATATTGAAACCTATCAATATTGGGTGTATGATAAAACACCAATAGCAAACTCACCATCTATTGTTAAAACTGCAGATCCTTTTTCTACATTAGTCTTATCTCCTTTTGATGACCCAGGGATATCAAGTAATACATATCCAAACCTACCTGCATATCCATCAGGACAAGAGAGAGAAGTTACAGTTTTACAAACAGGGCAATCAAGTTACAATTGGCAAGTTGCTAATTTTAACGCTCCTAAAGAAGAAGATTTAATTGTTTACGAAGTTTTAGTAAGAGATTTTGATGCCAATAGAAGTTATCAAGATTTAATTGATAGAATTGATTATTTTAAAAATTTAAACATCAATGCCATTCAATTAATGCCAGTTATGGAGTTTGAAGGAAATGAAAGCTGGGGATACAATACTTCATTTCATATGGCTTTAGATAAATTTTATGGTACAGAAAATAAATTTAAAGAGTTTATAGATGTTTGTCATCAAAACGGAATTGCAGTCATTTTAGATGTAGCTTTAAACCATGCTTTTGGTAGAAATCCTATGGTTAGAATGTGGATGAACGATCCAGATAATGATGGTTGGGGAGAACCAAGTAGAGAAAATCCTTACTTTAATGAAACTCCTAGACATAGTTACAATGTTGGTAGCGATTTTAATCACCAAAGTACCTTAACTCAAGAATACACTAAAAGAGTTGTAAAACACTGGATAGAAGATTTTAAAATAGATGGTTTTAGATGGGATTTAACCAAAGGATTTACACAAAATTGTTCTAGTTCAGATGAAGGTTGTACAAATAATTACCAACAAGATCGAGTTGATATTTTAAAAACGTACGCAGATTATTCTTGGTCTTTAGATGCAGAGCATTATGTAATTTTCGAGCATTTAGGTACACAAAACGAAGAAAAAGAATGGGCTAATTATAGACTGGCAGAAGGAAAAGGGATTATGATGTGGGGTAAAATGACAGACCCATATAGTCAATTATTAATGGGCTTTTCCTCAAATTCAAATATAAATGCCATTGGTCATAAATCTCGTTCACAGTTTAATGGACCAAGAGTTATCGGTTATCCAGAAAGTCATGATGAAGAAAGAATAATGTATAGAGCTATTAATTTTGGTAACAGTGCTGTTTCAAATCATGATATAAAAAACTTAAACACAGCACTCTCTAGAATGTCTGCAATTGGTGCTTTTAGTTTGATGGTTCCTGGCCCAAAAATGATTTGGCATTTTGCAGATTTAGGGATGCAGAATTCTATTTTTACCTGTGATAATGGAACTGTAAACGAACCAGGTGGAACAGACGGTGATTGTAAACTATCAACAAAACCACAACCACAATGGTCAGACAATTGGTTATCGAACAACAACAGAAAGAAAATTTATGACGATTGGGCTAGAATGAACAAATTAAAAATAAGCGAACCTGTTTTTGAAGGAGATTATACAATGAATACTGGCAGTCTAACCCCAAGAATAGATGTTTTTGATACAAGTATACCAACTACAAGTCTAAGAAATGTAATTATTTTAGCCAATTTTGATGTGGTTGCACAAACTGTAAACACCAACTTTCCTTTTGCAGGAGATTGGGTAGATCTTATGGATGAAAGTGGAAATACAACCTACAATGCAGCTACCATAGTTTTACAACCAGGTGAATTCAAAGTATTTGGAAATCAAAAAGCAACTTTGTCTAATGAAGATATCTTTTTAGAAAGTACCAATTTAAAATTATACCCCAACCCTACTTTTAATGGTTTTAGCATAAACAAAGCAGTTAATGAAGTGGTTATTTTTGATTTAACTGGTAAAATTGTAAAAAGATTTATTAAAAAAAATATTGATAAAAATAACTTTTCGGTTACAGATTTAAATAAGGGTATTTATTTTACTAGAATTAAAACAACTAACAATAAAATAAAGACGAAAAAATTAATTATTAAATAATTCTTTATTTCACACACAAAATAAAGGAGTTGATTTTATCAACTCTTTTTTTGTTATGTGACTTTTCGTTTTAAATTGTTTCTAATAAATTGTTAGGGGGATAAATTATTATTTGTAAAAAATATATTACTTTTGTATACTTCCCCCACAAAAAACAAGAATATAAATGAAAAACTCTCATTTGCAAGTGTTAAAGTCTGGGGAAACTTTACACTTTAAAAAAGAACAATTAAAATTAATTGCTTTCATATACTTACTGCTACTATTTGTAAGTACAGAAACCTTTTCTCAAACCATAGCTGGTACAGGTACAGCAGCCTCTACTTGTGGTAACTGTACACCCACTGGTTGGGTAGATAGTGGTGGTACACCAGACATTTCTAACAGATTTAATGCGGGTGGGCAAGGTAGTGCTGGTGGTGACGCCACTTGGGTAAATACGCTACCCTTACCTCCTACTGGAGACTTAACTTGGATTTCTATTAGAGATATTGGTAATGGTGCTATACTTGCCGGCTCAGAAGAGTCTGTAAGCACAACTATGGGTGGCTTGGTAACAGGTAAAGTATACCGATTAAACATTTATACCCTAACCTCTTTATCAAACGCTGATGGTAATGATCCAGCAAGCACCCACTATTCTGGTACTTACATGGACGAATTTGAGTTTGAAGTAGAAGGAAATGGTAGACAGCCTATCAGAAATATTACAAGAGAAATGTGGGGTACAAAATCTGTAATTTTTATTGGAGATCCAACTAGTGGAAATATGGATTTAACATTCTACCCTAAAACAGATGCAGCAATTGTTGCGTTTCCTTACCCTGGTCTTGAATCTGTACAAATTGCCATAGAATTAAACGATTTAGAAGAGTTAGATTCAGATGGAGATGGAATTCCTGACACTGA
>NZ_CBFHJT010000061.1:2514-4888 GCF_965656025.1 Polaribacter sp. | reverse complement strand
ACGATGTTGATGATGATAATGATGGGATTTTAGACACTGTAGAAACTACAATTGGTGGTACAACTTATGACCCTTTAGGAGATGAAGATGGAGACAAACTACCCAACTATTTAGATGTTCGTGATGATGGAACTGGTGATGGTTCTAATACAAATTATACAGATGTAAATAATGATGGTATAGCAGATATATTTGACTTCGATTTAGATGGCATTCCAAATCACCTAGATTTAGACGCAGACAATGATGGTATACCAGACAATATAGAAGCTCAAACCACAAATGGTTACATTGCACCTAGTGGCGCAGTGGGTGCTGGTTTTACAGACGCAGATAACGATGGCTTAGATGATAACTACGACCCTGTAGTATCTGGAGGTACACCAGGCACTGCAATTACACCGGTAAATTCAGACAATGCTTTAGTAACAGACAATCCAGATTATTTAGATCTAGATTCAGACGAAGATGGTGTATCAGACACAACAGAAGCAAACCTTATTTTAAGTGGTTCAGTGGGTAAAAATGGTTTAGATAGCACCTATGACAATGGAGATAATTATAAAGATGTAAACGGAGTTTTCGATAATACACAAACAGATAACTTTCCAGATGATGGTGCCAATGCAAATCTAGGACTACCAAATGACGTAAATTGGAGAGATGTATCTGTAACAGGATTCTTAGATACAGACGGAGATGGTATTGCAAACTCGGTTGATATAGATGATGATAATGATGGGATTTTAGATACTGTTGAAAATAGTTATGACTGTAATTTATTTACATACAATTTTACAAGCCAAGCAAGTGCTGAAGCAAATTGGAATTTTACAGATCCGTTAGGAAATACTTTGCAAACTGCCAATACATCAGGCAGATGGTCATGGGATAATAACGATACTTCTTCATCAGGTGTTGGTCCAAACATAGGACAAGGAGATGCAGGCTATGTATATACAGAAATGTCGAATCCTGGTGCTAATGGAGATGTATTTACTGTAGAATTAGATGTAAACTTCGATGCAAGTGACAAAAGTATTACCTTTAGCTATTACTTTGGGTATAGAGGGGATGGTAATAATGGAACTATACAATTACAATCTAACGAAAACGGAGCAGGTTGGATAAATAGAGGCAATGCAGAAACCTTAGATCAACAAGGATTAGCTCGAAACGACCCTTTTTCTTGGATTCAAAAAACTGTTGATTTAACTGGCTTAATTAGTGGTAATAGCACAAGATTTAGATTGGTAATCACACAAGGTTCAGCAGGAACAACTTGGCATAAAGATGTTGGTTTAGATTCGGTTACAGTTTCTTTATGTAATACTGATCAAGATAATGATGGAATCCCAAATTATTTAGATTTAGACTCAGATAATGATGGTATTCCAGACAATATTGAAGGACAAGCAACAGAATCATATATAGCCCCAACAGGAAGTGTTGGTGCAAATGGATTATACAACGTTTATGAGAATAATGATACAACAGCAGCTACAAGTTTTACACCAGAAAACACAGATGGAGATAGTTTTCCAGATTACATAGACACAGATTCGGATAATGATGGCGCATCAGATAATTTAGAAGCAGATTTAGTTTTATCCGGTTCGGTAGGTATCAATGGTTTAGACAATTTATTAGACAATGGAGATTCTTATGTAGATGTAAATGGTAGTGCAGACAACACTCCATTCGGAGAATACCCAGACAATCCCTCTGGTGGAGAAATAGACTGGAGAGATGATACTGCTGTTTTTATCGATACAGATAATGATGGTGTACCCAACTCGGTAGATTTAGATGATGATAATGACGGTATTCTAGATACAGATGAAGGTCTTGAGACTGTAGTAGTATGTCCTGTTGGAACAATTAATCAAGAAACGGATATTACAAATTCAGCAAATATAACAGCTACTCCAGATGGTGCTTTTGCAGAAGTTTATAATGCAGCCAGTACTTTTGACTTCGATTTCGGTCAGGTTTATCCTGTTGGGACTCAATATCAAATTACTTGGAGAAGAAGAAATAATGTGGTTACCGGAGTAGCAACTATGGATTTAAAGGAGTCTGAAGATGATATAACATACACAACAGATATACTTCCAAGACCAGAAAGTACAAGTAATACTACTTTTAATACTACTACAATTACATCTAGTATAGATTTTAGATATATCAGACTAAGTAAAGGAACAGTAAACACAGTAGATTATGAGGTAGATGCAATAACAATTTTAGCTGGTAGTTGTAATATATCAGCAATAGACACCGATTTAGATGGCATACCAAACTATTTAGACTTAGATTCAGATAATGATGGTATTCCAGACAATATCGAAGCACAAACAACCCAAGGTTATGC
>NZ_CBFHJT010000061.1:0-2415 GCF_965656025.1 Polaribacter sp. | reverse complement strand
TGCTCCAGATGGTATTTACGACGTTAATGGTGTAGATACGGCTTATACTGGTGGTTTAGTTCCTGAAGATACAGATTCGGACACCTTTCCAGATTATATAGACACAGATGCCGATGATGATGGTCTTTTAGACAACGCAGAAGCGAGTTTAACACTTACAGGAATTTATGGTAACAACGGTTTAGATAATGCTTATGATAATGGAGACAACTATTTAGACGTAAACGGATCTTTTGACAACACCCAAACAGACAATTTCCCAGATGAAGATGGAGATGTTTTAAATGCAGGTGATGTAGATTATAGAGATGACACTTTTACCATAGATAATGATGATGACAATATTAGCGACGAAACAGATTTAGATGACGATAACGATGGTATTGTAGATTTAATAGAATTTGGAACTTGTAGTTCTAACAACGGAATTTTAAATTGGGATAATGAATACCTAGAAGGAGACGCTGTTGTTACAAATGGTGATGACCCAATTACAACAAATCCTTCTGTAACCAACGCAAATGTTACAATATCATTATCTAGAACAAGTAACGTTAATAGTGAAAGTAATTATAGAATTAATGATGCCACAACAGCGAACAGTTCTTACAACTTAAATCAGGGTGCATCATCTAATGCTTTATCTAGACATAAATTTAACTTTAGCGCACCCGTTTTTGGTGCTACTTTTACAATTTATGATGTAAATCAAGATGTGACAACAATAGCTACTGATAAAGTACAAGTTATTATTACAAAACAAGATGGTACTAACTATACGCTAATACCAGCAAACTATACAGTAGGTGCTACAAACACATATTTGGGTGCAAATACTTTTCAGGGTACAGGCACAGGGGCTTCAAATATAGTTATCAACTCTATAAACGAGTGGATATCTCAAATACAAATTGTTTACGAAAATGAAGGTACAGGTAGTTTAACAGATTTTCAGAATATTGCTATTGGTAATATTGCCTTTTGTACACCTGTAGATTCAGATGGTGATGGTGTTTTCGACTTTAGAGATTTAGACGCAGATAATGATGGAATTCCAGATAATATAGAAGCACAATCTACACAAGGTTATATCCCTCCTACAGGTAATTACAGCCTTTTTGGTATTGATTTAGCCTATGATACTGGTATTACTCCTGAAGATACAGATGGAGATTCTGAACCAGATTATTTAGATCTAAATTCAGACAACGAAGGTGCTTTTGACATTGTAGAATCTGGTAGTAGTTTAACAGATGCTAATACAGATGGTGTTGCAGATGGTTTACCTGCAGATTTTGGTACAAATGGTCTTATAAACTCTTTAGATGATGATGGTGCTGGTGATACGGATAGTGATGGTTTCGGAGAAGGTGATGGAGATAATTATAAGGATGTTAATGGAACTTTTGATGATACTCAAAATGATAATTTTACAGACACAGATTCAGATGTAAATATTGGTGGAGATGTAGATTATAGAGACGATATTGTGGGCGTAGATTCAGATGAAGATGGTATTATCAACAGCATAGATATCGATGATGATAATGATGGTATAATTGATACAGTAGAAAGTGGTGGAAACGATCCAGATGGAGATGAAGATAATGATGGTATACCTAACTACAGAGATAATTCAGATGATGGTAATGGTGGTCCAGGAGGAACTACAGATTATACTGATACAAACTCAGACGGTATCCCAGATGTCTTTGATTTTGATAATGATGGTGTTGCAAATCACTTAGACATAGATGCAGACAATGATGGTATCCCAGACAATGTAGAAGCACAAACAACATTAGGTTATGTTACTCCATCAAATGTAGATACAGACGCTGATGGATTAGATGACGCTTATGATACAGATTGTACACCTTGTGGAGGTATTACTGGTGTAGATTTATCCGTACCTAATAATCATGACACAATAGATGAGCCAGACTATTTAGATACAGATTCAGACAATGATGGAACTCCTGATATCGAAGAAAACGGAATGGCTAATTCTTTATCTGGAACAGACACAGACAATGATGGTTTAGACGATAATTTTGAAGGTGCAGATGTTAACGATAATTATGATGTAAATGATGAAATAAACACACCATCTACAGATTTACCAGACACAGACTCAGACGTAAGCACAACTGGAGATGTAGATTATAGAGATGACACAGAAGATCCAATAACACCAGGAGTACTATTTAATACGTTATGGCTAAGAGCAGATTTAGATGTTACTGGTGGTGCAAATGTTACGCTTTGGGAAGATCAGACAGCTAGTTTAGATTTTACTGCTCTTGGCGGACAAGAGCCTGATGTAACAGCAAACCTTTTAAACTTTAACCCAACAGTTACTTTTACACCTGCAAATAACGATGCATTAACTTTTACAGGAAATCTAGACCCAAG
>NZ_CBFHJT010000060.1:0-20447 GCF_965656025.1 Polaribacter sp. | reverse complement strand
ATTACATCAAGTGTACCAAAAGAATATTTAGAACATAATTTTTATAAATATATTAACTTTAGTAAAAATAATAATAATAGGTTTTATCTATTTGGTTTAAGAACTGTAGATATTGTAGTCGCAGTTTTAGGGTTAATTTGTTTTATTTTTTTGCTACCTATTATTATTGTTGGTAATTTATTAGCAAACAGAGGTCCTTTCTTTTATGCTCAAAAAAGGATTGGTCAAAACGGAAAAATATTTAAAATATTTAAACTGCGTTCTATGGTAAAAAATGCAGAAAAAGATGGCGCAGTTTGGGCACAGAAAAACGATGTTAGAATAACTTCTTTTGGTAAGTTTTTAAGAAATACGCGTTTAGATGAAGTACCTCAGTTTTTTAATATTTTAAAAGGAGAAATGAGTATTATTGGGCCAAGACCAGAAAGACCAGAATTTGTAAAATATTTAGAAAAACAAATCCCTTTTTACGCCATTAGACATGTTGTTAGACCAGGTTTAACTGGTTGGGCACAAGTAAATTACCCGTATGCAAATACAATTGAAGAGCAAGAGACAAAACTACGTTATGATTTATATTATATTAAAGAAAGAAGTGCTTTTCTAGATTTTAAAATTCTAATTAAAACAATTACGACCGTTTTATTTTTTAGAGGACAGTAGGTATTTATAAAGAAAAATATACCTCACAAAAAGCAACAATAATAAAGGGATTATGGCTATCGGAAAAACCTGAATCTTAAAAACCCAAAATACAGGAATTACTAATAAAAATAGTAAAAGCAACATTAAATATCTTTTAAACCATGTCTTTAAAATACTTTTAGATACTAGAAAAGCTAAAATTAAGTTTGGTAAAAACGCCCACAGAATATTAAAATTATTTGGGGCAGTTTTGTGAGAAGAAAATAACCATAAGTAGACTAAAATTAAACCAACAAACCCAGTTATAAAAAACACTAAAAAATCTACTATTTTGGTTCTACTATTTTTCTCATAATCTTTGTAGGTGATGAATATTACAATTAAAGTAATAAACGTAAGTATTATAAGCGGACTAAATAAGCTGAATTCTGAGTTCCTTTTCTCTTCAAAATTTAATATTACATCTTCTCTTAAAACAAGTTGTTTTTCTTTATCATTACTCTTTACTGAAGCATTTTTAAAAAGAGAATACACAAAATCTGGTAAATACATATGTGCCTCAGGTTTTCTTTTTACATCTAAAATAGTACCTGCAATTAAGTTGATGCCTAAATTTCCCCAAGAATTATAGTAAAGTTCTTGATTCATTAAGCTTCTTAAACTTTTATTTTCTTTTATACCTTCTGTCTCGAATATTACCTTATTCTTAAAAACATCCTTTGTAATATCTCTAAGTTTTGTGGCACAATTATTAAAAAATGGATCGTATAAATAGGTTGCATTTTCTTTTAGTGCATTGGTTTCTAAATATCCAAAATAGGCTTGTTTTTCTTGCTGATTTAAATTTAAAACCTGTTGTTTTACCCAACGTCTATCTCTCTTATAACTATTTAAAAAATATTTAAAATCGTATTTAGCTAACAGGTAATACATTTTTCCTTGCGCAAAATTGGTGTAAAAATTTGGTGCATTAAAATCGAAAATCCCGTAGTTATAGATGATATCTAAGTTTAAAACCGGGTCTTTAATCCTGATAGCAGAATGCCCAAATTTTTCATATAATTCATCTCCAGGTCCTGCTGTAACTATAGAAATTTCTGAATATACGGATAAATTTACTTGAGCTTTTTGTAATTGAATTCCTAAAAATGTAAATAAAAGCAGTAAGAAAATACTTTTTTTCATAAAAACTAGGGTCTTAGAAACAGAAAATCGAAAGTAATAGAAAAAATATTAGAATATAAAGCGTTACCAACACTACCAATATTTGTAAGTGCATAATCTACTTGGATTCCCTTGTAGTTAAAACCAACTCCAAAATTGGGTTGTAGTGATACTGATTTTGTATTATCAAATTGAGTAATGTATTGAAAATTACCAACACCAGCTCGTAAATATACCAATTGGTCATAATCTACTTGAAAGCCAACAGCTGGGTCTATACTTGCAGCATCAGAAGATAAGATATCATTGGTTTTAGCAAATCTTACATTTAAATCTACCTCTGTTAATAGGTTAAAAAAGCGTCCAATTCTAAAATCTTTGGCAACACCTAATTGTAATTTTGGTTTTGTAATTTCGGTAGTTTCCGGTAATTCTTGATTTTGCCCAGGAATAGCATCTTTTATTTTATCAAATTCGACTTCATTTATTGCCCAACTATTAAAAGTAGTTGTAATGTCTCTAGCCATTACCCCAAATTTCCAATTATTTCTTTCAAATTGTAAACCAACATCAAAACCAAATCCCCAAGAAGAAGCAAAGTTACCTATGGTTCTTCTTACAATTTTGGCATTTACACCAAATTTTACATCTTTAAATATTAAATTTCTAGCATAAGCAAAATTAAACGCATAATCGGCAGCTGAAAAAAGACTTATTCTATTAAAATCTATATTTCCTTCGCTATCTATAAGTTCTGTGGTATTTAAAATGTCATCTACACCAAAACGAATGATGGAAATACCCAAAGCACTTTCTTTGTCTATTGGCATTGCAAAAGCCGCATGATTATAGTTGGCAATACCTGCAAAATAGGAGGCATGCATTAAAGACCCTTGGTAGTCTTCTATACCCACCAAGCCTGCAGGATTCCAATAAATTGCATTTACATTATTGGTAGTTGCTACCACAGTTTTACTCATACCTAAAGCTGCTGCATCTACACCAATATTTAAAAATTCGTTAGAATAGCTTCTAAATGCTTGTGCATTTAGCAAGTAATTTGTGAATAATAAAAAAAGGAATAATTTTAATTTCAACTGTAATATTTTTCTAAAACAAATATCTAAAATACTAATAAAATAACAGTTGTTTTTATAAGTTATTGTTTAGTGTAAATTTATTTTAATATTTTCTTCTATAAACCTTGCAATTCTTTGTTCTAACCAAGTATTTTCATTGGGTTTAAAAGAAGTCATAAACCCCACATGACCTCCAAAATTCGGGATTTCTAAAAAGAAATATTTAGATTGTAAAGCTTCTTTTCTTGGATAGCATTCTGCAGATAAAAAAGTATCATCCTTAGCGTTTATAAGTAGAGTTGGTCTGTCTATTTTAGAAATATAAGGTTTAGAACTTGCTTTTTGCCAATAATCTTCTGGATTTTTAAACCCGAAAACAGGCACTGTATACAAATATTCTAAATGCTTAAATTTAGTAGCCTTAAAAAGTTGATCTTTGTCTAAATTATATGCTGGAAACTTGTAAGCTTTTTCTAAGATCTTGTTTTTCATGGTTTTAAAAAACATTTCTACATATAATTTATTCTTTAATTTTTCCATTTCTACTTCTGCTGTAGCAATGTCTATAGGTACAGAAACTGCAATGGCTCCTTTAATTTTATCAGACAATTTCTCTTGAAATTCCCCCATATATTTTAAGGTTAAATTACCACCTAAGCTAAAGCCAACTAATATTAAATTTTCGTAATCGTAGGTTTTTAAAAGGTGATTCACTATAAACTCAACATCTTCCGTTTTACCACTGTGATAGGTTGCTAATAATAAATTATCTTCTCCACTACAACTTCGTAAATTAAAACAAACAGTATCTAAACCTTTGTTATTTAGAAAATTAGAGGTAGATGCCATGTATTTAGATTCTGAACTTCCTTCTAAGCCATGTATCAACAAAACCAAGGTATTTGAGCCTACTAAAGAAAAATCTAAGTCTATAAAATCATCATCCCAGGTAATTACTCTTTTTCTAAGGTAATTGCAAGTGTCTTTCATAAAAAGAGGTCTGTACATGGTGTTAAAATGTCCATTTTTAAAAGGTAAAGTAGGAGAGAAGTCAGATTCTAAAATTGGCATAGTAATACAATTTGGTAGATTTTTTTAAAAATACATAAAAAAAGACAATATTAGAAAACAACCCAATTTCTATTTCTTATTTTAGCTTTTTATTCCATTTATTATGAAAAAACACATTCCTAATTTATTAACACTTGGAAATCTTTTTTGTGGAACGGTTGCCACAATTTTTGCAGTACATGGAGTTTTTGAACTCGCAGCACTGTTTGTAGTATTAGGTATATTTTTCGATTTTTTTGACGGATTTGCAGCACGTTTATTAAATGTTTCAGGTGATTTAGGCACACAATTAGATTCTTTAGCAGATATGGTTACAAGTGGAGTTGTACCAGGAATTATAATGTTTAGGTTGTTATCTCCAAACGATTATTTTGTTTCAAGTTTTGAAGGGACAGAGAGTATGATTTGGAGTGGAATTAAAATAGCTCCAATTCAACTTTTAGGTTTATTATTAACTTTAGGAGCCTGTTATAGATTAGCAAAATTTAATATCGATACAAGACAAACCGATTCATTTATAGGTTTGCCAACACCAGCAATGAGTTTGTTTGTAATTTCTTTGCCATTAATTCAACAATTTTCAGATATTGAATTTACTCAGAATTTAATTTCAAATAATTATTTTTTAATAGCGATTACTTTAATTTTAACCTATTTAATGAATGCTGAATTGCCTTTATTTTCATTAAAATTTAAAGAATATTCAATTAAAAATAATTTGGTAAAATATTTATTTTTAGTGGTTTCTTTAGGGATGATTATCTTCTTACAATACCTTTCAATTCCTTTAATAATAGGTCTTTATGTAATCGTATCAATATTTTCTAATGATGGAAAAAAAGCAGCTATTTAAATCAATAAGACCGTTTATTGGTGCTAATAATTTTGAAGAATCTAGACGCTTTTACAAAGATTTAGGTTTTTCGGAAGTGGTTTTATCAGAAACCTTGTCCGTTTTTAAGGTTGACGAAAAGTTAAGTTTTTATTTACAAAAAGCCTACGTAAAAGATTGGGTAGATAATACCATGTTATTTTTAGAAGTAAAAAATGTTGAAGAGTATTTAGAAATTCTAAAATTTAAAAATCTTTCAGAAAAGTTCGAAAAAGTAAAACTATCAGAAATTGTAAATAACGATTGGGGTAAAGAATTCTTTTTGCATGATCCATCAGGAATTCTATGGCATATAGGTTGTTTTTATTGAAAAATTTTCTTCTTTTTCAACTCAAAATCTTTGCCCAAATATACTTTACGTACCATTTCGTCTGCAGCCAATTCTTCTGGAGTACCTTCTTTTAAGATACTACCATTATACATTAAATAGGTTTTATCTGTAATCGCTAAAGTAGCTTGTACATCATGATCTGTAATTAAAATACCGATGTTTTTATTTTTCAATTGAGCCACAATACTTTGTATGTCTTCTACAGCAATTGGGTCTACGCCCGCAAAAGGTTCGTCTAGTAAAATAAAATTAGGGTCAGAAGCCAAACAACGTGCAATTTCCGTTCTCCTTCTTTCTCCACCAGATAATAAATCACCTCTATTTTTTCTTACATGGCCAATATTAAACTCTTCTATAAGAGATTCTAATTTTATTTTTTGCTCTTTTTTAGAGCGTCCAGTAAATTGTAAAACAGACATAATGTTATCTTCCACAGACAATTTTCTAAAAACAGAGGCCTCTTGTGCTAAGTAACCAATCCCTTTTTGGGCACGCTTGTACATGGCATCTTGGGTAATTTCTTCATCATTTAGAAAAATAGTGCCAGTATTGGGTTTAATCATGCCAACAATCATGTAGAAAGAAGTTGTTTTCCCAGCACCATTGGGTCCTAAAAGACCAATAATTTCTCCTTGCTGAACTTCTAAAGAAATGCCTTTTACAACTTTTCTACTTCCGTATATTTTCTGAATGTTTTCTGCTTTTAAAATCATATTTTATGATGTTTAATTGTGTAATTGTTGAAACGTATAATTGTTTGCTTTTGTAAATGTAATAAATATGTCTGTTAAGAATCTTAAAGCATTCTTAAACGTTTATTCATTTACACAGTTAAACAGTTACACAATTACACTATTTCTTCTTCTTCAAGAAGATACCAGTATTCAACCGCTTTTCTTAAATGTGGTATTACTATGGTGCCTCCAATTAAGTTTGCAATAGACATAGTTTCCATCATTTCTTCTGTAGTTACACCATTTTTTTTAGCGGCTTCTAGGTGATATTGTACACAATCATCACATCTTAAAACTGCTGAAGCTACCAAACCTAAAAGCTCTTTGGTTTTAACGGGTAAGTGCCCTTCTTTAAAGGCATTTGTATCCAAATTAAATATTCTCTTAATTACTTTATTGTCTGATGCTAGAATTTTTTCGTTCATTTTAGAACGATAATCATTAAACTCTTGGACTTTTTTGTGCATTTTTTTGTTGTTTTTTAATCACCATTTTAGAAACTTTAATACTTACTTCGTATAAAATAAGTATTGGAATTGCTACAATTACTTGACTAGCAATATCTGGAGGCGTAATAATTGCTGCTAATATTAACACAACAACCAAAGCATGTTTTCTGTATTTTTTTAAAAACTGAGGTGTTACCAAACCAATTTTTGTTAAAAAATAAACAAGTACTGGTAACTCAAATAAAATAGAAACTCCCAATAACATATTGGTTACAAGTCCTATATGGGAATCCATTGTAAAATTATTCTGTATTAAATCTGTAATTTGATAATTATATAAAAAATGGATAGATATTGGTGCAATTACATAAAAGCTAAATGCAATTCCTATAAAAAATAAAAATGAGGCAATAAAAATAAAACCACTAGAGTTTTTAATTTCTTTTTCGGTTAAACCTGGTGATATAAAACGCCAGATTTCCCATAATAAATAAGGAAAAGAGAGTACGATACCTAAAATTAATGAAGACCAGATTGAGTTCATTAATTGCTGAGTAGGTTTTAAACTGATTAAATTATCTTTAAAAGTAACGTTGCAAAACGTACTATCCATACCAAATAAGTTAAAAAAGTCGCAAAAAAGTTGGTAAGTTATAAAATCTGGTTTTCTATGTGCCAATAAAAAATGTTCATACACTTCTTTTTGAAAAATAAATAATACAATTGCAATGATAAATATTGCTGATGCACTCCTAACCAAATGCCATCTTAATTCTTCTAAATGTCCTAAAAAAGACATTTCTTTTTGTGCTTTTGCCATTAGAAAATCCCTTCTTTAATTAAATCATGTAAATGTACAACACCCACATAGTTATTATCATTATCTACAACTAATATTTGTGTTATTTTGTTGTTTTCTAGCTTTTCTAAAGCTTCTACAGCCATAGCATCTTTGTGTATTGTTTTTGGGTTTTTACCCATTATATCTTGTGCTAGCAAATTATTAATGTCGGTTGTTTTGCTTAACATTCTTCTGATATCACCATCTGTAATAATACCAACAAGAGTATTGTTTTCTAAAACAGCGGTTACTCCAAGTCTTTTTTCAGAGATTTCTAAAATTACTTTAATTACAGAATTTTTAATATCTACTTCTGGCTTTTCATTGTTTTTTATGAGGTCAGAAACTCTTAAATACAAACGCTTACCCAACGCTCCACCTGGATGATATTTTGCAAAATCTTTACTAGAAAACCCTCTTAAATCTTGCAAACAAACCGCCAAAGCATCTCCCATTACTAATTGAGCAGTAGTACTAGTTGTGGGTGCTAAATTATTTGGACAAGCTTCTTTTTCTACAAAAGTGTTTAATGTAAAATCTGCGTTTTTCCCTAAAAAAGAATCAATATTACCAGTAATGGCAATAATTTTATTTCCGTAATTCTTAATTAATGGAACCAAAACTTTAATTTCTGGCGTATTTCCACTTTTAGATAAACAAATTACAATATCGTTTTCTTGTACATTACCTAAATCTCCGTGAATGGCATCTGCAGCATGCATAAAAATAGCAGGTGTGCCAGTAGAATTTAAAGTAGCTACTATTTTTGTAGCAATGTTTGCGCTTTTTCCAATTCCTGTAACAATTACTCTACCATTTGCGTTTAAAATGTAATTTACAGCTTTTTCGAAATTGCTGTCCAGTAAATTTCCCAAATTAGCAATTGCAGTACTTTCTAATAAAATAGTTTCTTTTGCAGTTTGTAAAATTGGTTTCAAATTTTTCAATTGGTTTGTATTTTATCAGAATAAAAAAAAGTTATATCTTTAGATTAAGAAACGAGCAAATTTACTACAAAAAATAGTTACAACAAATAATAAAGAAAGTTTGTACGTTGTTTTTAATTTAAAACGAATATTCAATAAATGGATTTACATAGTCCTTTAAAAAAGTTCTTTGGATTTAACAAATTCAAAGGCTTACAAGAGCAAGTTGTTAAAAGTATTGTAACTGGTAATAATACATTTGTTATTATGCCTACGGGTGGTGGTAAATCACTTTGTTACCAATTACCGGCATTAATGCAAGAGGGTACAGCAATTGTGGTTTCTCCATTAATTGCGTTAATGAAAAATCAAGTAGATGCTATAAGAGGAATCTCAGAAAATAATGGGGTTGCTCATGTATTAAACTCTTCTCTAAACAAATCTCAAATAGCACAAGTAAAAGAAGATATTTCTAACGGAATTACAAAACTTTTGTATGTAGCGCCAGAATCTCTAATAAAAGAAGAGTATGTTACTTTTTTAAGAACTCAAAAAATTTCTTTTGTTGCTATAGATGAAGCCCATTGTATTTCTGAATGGGGACATGATTTTAGACCTGAATACAGAAACTTAAAACACATTATAAAAGCAATAGATAATGTACCTGTTATTTGTTTAACAGCTACAGCAACAGAAAAGGTACAAGAAGATATTTTAAAAACCTTAGGAATTTTAGATGCCAACAGATTTAAAGCTTCTTTTAATAGACCTAACTTGTTTTATGAGGTTAGACCTAAAACAAAAGAAGTTGAAAAAGATATCATCAGATTTGTAAAACAAAGACAAGGTAAATCAGGTATTATTTACTGTTTAAGTAGAAAAAAAGTTGAAGAAATTGCACAGATATTACAAGTAAATGAAATAAATGCAGTTCCTTATCATGCTGGTTTAGATGCTAAAACACGGGTAAAACATCAAGATATGTTTTTAATGGAAGATTGTGATGTCGTAGTAGCAACCATTGCTTTTGGTATGGGAATAGATAAGCCAGATGTTCGTTATGTAATACATCATGACATTCCTAAAAGTTTAGAAAGCTACTACCAAGAAACAGGTAGAGCAGGAAGAGATGACGGAGAAGGGTATTGTTTGGCTTTTTATGCTTATAAAGATATAGAAAAACTAGAAAAATTTATGTCTAGTAAACCTGTTGCAGAACAAGAAATAGGGCACGCATTATTGCAAGAAGTTGTAGGTTATGCAGAAACCTCTATGAACAGACGTAAATATTTATTGCATTATTTTGGAGAAGATTTTGATGAAGTAAATGGAGAAGGTGCAGATATGGACGATAATTCTAGAAACCCGAAGAAAAAGCATGAAGCTAAAGAAGATGTGCAGAAATTATTATCTGTGATAAAAAACACCTTACAGAAATATAAATCTAAAGAGATTGTAAATACAATTATTGGTAAAGAAAATGCTTTATTAACCTCGCATAAAACGCATTTACAACCCTTTTTTGGTATTGGAAAAGATAAAAAAGCCTCTTATTGGATGGCTTTAATTAGACAAATTTTAGTTGTAAACTACATTAAAAAAGAAATAGAGCAATATGGTGTTATCAAATTGACAGAAAAAGGGGCTCAGTTTTTAGAAAAACCTACTTCTTTTTTAATGACAGAAGACCATTCGTATTCAGAAGAAAATGATAATAATATTATAACCAATGCTAAATCTACGGGTGCTTCAGATGATAAATTGATGAAAATTTTAAAAGATTTACGAAAAAAAGTAGCTACCAAATTAGGTATTCCGCCTTTTGCAGTTTTTCAAGACCCATCTATAAATGATATGGCTTTAAAATATCCAATTACTTTAGAAGAACTATCTAAAGTGCATGGTGTTGGAGAAGGTAAAGCAAGAAAATTTGGGAAAGATTTTATAAAATTAATTGCACAATATGTAGATGATAATGATGTATTAAGACCCGATGATTTAATTGTAAAAAGTACGGGTACAAATTCTGGGTTAAAACTATTTATAATACAAAATACCGACAAGAAACTTCCTTTAGAAGATATTGCAAAATCGAAAGGTTTAGAAATGGAAGAATTGATTAAAGAAATGGAGGCAATCATATTTTCCGGAACCAAATTAGATATCAATTATGCATTAGATGATTTATTAGATGAAGATCAACAAGAAGAAATACATGAGTATTTTATGGAGGCAGAAACTGATAAAATTCAAGATGCCTTAGACGAGTTTGATGGCGATTATGATGAGGAAGAACTACGGTTAATGCGTATTAAATTTATTAATGAAGTTGGCAATTAAAAATTATACTTAAAGAGTATATTGTTATAAAGTAAAAATAGTTAACAAAATTCCTAAAAGAATCGCAACAAACTTCTGCAAATTAAATTTATGATTTTCTGTTGTTTCAAAAAGAATGATGGTAGATATATGTAAGAAAACCCCTATAATTAAAGCAGTAATTTCTGTTGCATAGCTATTAAAAAATAAAATTTTATCACCTAAAAGTATTCCTAAAGGGCTCATAAGAGCAAAAAAGAATAGAAACAAAAAAACAGTTTTTTTTGAATATTTGGTATGTAGCAAAAAGGTTGTCAACACAATCGCAATCGGAATTTTATGAACTACAATTGCCCATAATAAATTACTGTCTGCATGATGAATTGGCAAACCTTCTGAAAAAGCATGAATACACAAACTCACAAACAGTAATGAGGGGAATTGTTTACTATCTGTATGTATATGAATATGTCCATGTTCTGCACCTTTAGAAAACGATTCTAAAACGGATTGTAATATAATTCCTGCTAAAATAAAAATTCCAACAAGGGTATCATCAGAATTTATTGTATAAACATCTGGTAATATGTGTAAAATAGTAACAGACAGAAGATAAGCGCCACTAAAAGCTAATAGTAAGCGAACAATTTTAGTACTTGGTTTTATAATAAAAACCAATATAGCACCCAATAAAACAGATAAAATTAAAAAAATATAACTCATTATTTTGCTACTGTAATTAATCTCTTAGAACTTTTGGCATCAAACTGATTTAACTGATAATTTCCAAAAATATGTGTTATATGAAAACCTACTTTATTTAAAAAACGGGTCATTTTTTCTAAATCTAAATATTTTACACGTTCTGTAAAATTATGATTTTTTCCATCTGCAAAAAATGAAATATGTTTTAAAATAAAACCCTCTTTAATTTCTCGTTTTATGTAAAAAGTAATATTCTCTACAATTTTAGTTTCTTGGGCTACCAAGTTATTTTTAACAAAAGTCGGATTTAAAAAATCGAATACAAAAACACCGTTTTTAGTCAAACTGTTTTTAATATTTTGTAAGGTTAAAATATCTTCTTTGTCCTCTTTAAAATAACCAAAACTTGTAAACAAATTAAAAACAGCATCATAACTGTTGTTAAAAGGTTCGCGCATATCATGCAATTTGAACTTTAAGGTATCATTTTCAAATTTTTTAGCAGCTTTTATACTGTTTTCAGACAAATCTCCTCCGGTAACTTTATAACCTAAAGAATTTAAAAAAACCGAATGACGCCCTTTGCCACAAGGCAAATCTAAAATATGAGTACTTTTGGGCAACTGTAAAAAAGTGGTGATATTTCGCATAAATAGCTGCGCATCATCATCATTTCTATCCTTATATAATATGTGATAGTAAGGTGTGTTAAACCAATCTACAAACCAATCTGTTGTTTTCATATCTAATTTAAGCATGTAAAAGTAACTAAATCTTGCTTGCTAAAAAATCAAATTTAGAATTTCTAATAATTCCTACTTAGAAAGTGTATTTTTGCAGTCAATTTTATGAGTATGAACAAAGATTTTAAAATGACAGCAACCACACTTTTTGGTTTAGAAGGTGTATTGGCAAACGAACTTAAATTATTAGGCGCACAAGATATTAAAGAAGGCGTTAGAAGCGTTTCTTTTAGAGGCGATAAAGGTTTTATGTACAAAGCCAATATTGCGTTAAGAACTGCAGTACGTATTTTAAAGCCTATAAAAACTTGTAAAATTTATGATGAAGAAGATTTGTACGAATCTATTCAGAAAATAAAATGGGAAAATTATTTAGATGCAGAAGGTACTTTTGCCATTGGCGCAGTTGTTAATTCTAAGAATTTTACGTCTAATTCGCATTATATTTCTTTAAAATCTAAAGATGCGATTGCAGATTATTTTCGACATAAATATCACAAAAGACCCAATGTAGATTTAAAATATCCAGATGTAAAAATACATGTGCATATTCAGAAAGATTGGTTAACAGTTTCTTTAGATTCTAGTGGAGATTCTTTACACAAAAGAGGCTACAGAACTGCTACTAACATTGCACCCATAAACGAAGTTTTGGCTGCAGGTATGGTTTTATTATCTGGTTACAGAGGCGATGAAAATTTTATAGATCCCATGTGTGGCTCTGGTACTATTTTAATAGAAGCAGCAATGATAGCCAATAACATTCCTGCAAACATCAATAGAAAACTCTTTGCTTTTGAGCATTGGAAAGACTATGATGAGGATTTGTATTTTACAATACAAGATGCTTTGTTAAAGAAAATTAGAAGTTCACATTTTAAAATTATGGGTTTTGACAAAGCACCATCTGCTGTACAAAAAGCAAAAGCCAATATAGAAAGTGCCAATTTAGACGAGTTTATTGGTGTGCATCATGTCAATTTTTTCAACTCAACCAAAGAAGTTTTTGGCAATACTACCATTTTGTTTAATCCACCTTATGGCGAGCGTTTAAATATAGATACACAAGAATTTTACAAGAAAATAGGCGATACCTTAAAACACAATTACCCAGGTTCTACTGCTTGGTTAATCACTTCAGATACAGATGCTTTAAAATCGGTCGGTTTACGAACTTCTAAAAGAATTGCGTTAAAAAATGGAGATTTAGACTGTAAATTTGTAAAGTATGAGTTGTATGAAGGAACTAGAAAAATGAAACCTCGTAAAGAAGATGCTAATTCTGAAGAGTAGTTTTTTTATTTTCGCTAAGGTGGGGATATGAGCAGTAGCTCTCCCCTAATGTTGATTATTTTTTATTGTTTGTTTTTACTTTTATTTTCGTTGTATTACGAATTGAAGCTATTGCTTATATGCGTTGTTGTGCGCAGTTTTCATTCTGTTATTCTATTTTTCAAGTCCATCCTTTCGTGCAATATTCTCGTAATTTCAACATAATTTTCGTTAATAGTTCTGTAGAATATTATATGTCGATTTACCTTTATTCCAAGAAGTTGTCTTGCTATTCCTTCATATTTTTTTCCTAAATCTGGATTGTCTGCAATTTCCTGGCAGTCGGAAATCAGTTTATCGTAATACTTGTCGGCCTGTTTTTCCGACCAAACCTCAAATGTGTAATCCCAAATCTTCGATAAATCTTCAACAGCTTTGTTAGTTAACTTGTATTTAGCCATTCGATTTCTTTTTGGCTTTTAGAGATTCAAGATGTTTTTTTGGATCAAAATCGTGAGCTATTCCGCTATCAATTCCTTCGTGTATTGCATTTTTCAAAGCAATCATTTTGCTTTCTTCTTCTTCCAATAGTCTTAATCCAGCCCGTATAACTTCACTAACGTTTTTAAACCTTCCTTCACTTATGCGACTTTGAACGAATTGGTCAAAATAATTACCGAGTGAAATTGATGTGTTTTTGTTCATTTGTTTACATATTTATTCAAATATACCAAAAATTGGTATAACACCAAAATTGTCTCGAATTGCGCACAACGTTAACTCGAATATGACGTCGTTTTAATGACTTATATTCGAAGTTAGCGAAGTTCGTTTTTTTTAAGTTTAGAAACAAACCAAATTATTTCTTGTAAGAGTTAAAAAAAAAACCAAACTAGTTCATAATTTTTTTAATCCATAATTAATCTCCACCAATCCAAACATCCCATTCTTTTATAGAGTAGTAGGTTGGTGTAATATCGTCATTCGGATATGTTGAAATTCTGGTTTTTGGGTTTTTCATAATTCCTTCAACCCACTTTTTTCTATCGATATAATCTTTGTATGTATAAAACTCATCAGGTTCACCAATATCATCTTTAGTGATATGATGCTCTTGGTGTCTATATTCCCAATCCAAACCTTTAACATCTTCAGGAAAAGGTTTAGTGTTTTTGGGTTTGTAAAAAGTTTTGTCATAAAAATCCAAACAAGCACCCAAAGCACAAACTACTTGGCATTTAGAAACATCATGAGGGAAATACCAAATTTTTAAATAATATGGCTCCTTTAATGCTTCTAATTGTTTTTTCCAATGCCTGTAAATGGTAAAAATTCCTGCTACAATTTTTTTTCTTGTCTTTCCTTTTGGAGGCGAAAACTCACTGTTTAACACACTAATATTGCTAAAAGGAGCTACCCAAACTTTTACATATTCTCTTTCTCTTTGTTGCAGGTATGCTACATCTAAAACTTTATTATTTTCTACCCAAAAATCAATATCCTTCCAAATACGTTTGTGACCTCTTATTTTTTTATATCGAATCATTCTTACAAATCTAATACTTTAAATAAAACTTACTATTTGTTTGCAAATTAATGTTTAAAATCTAACGTTTTTTATGTAGTTTTGATAGTTATTAATTGTAAAAGAATGTCAGTTTTAGCAATTTCAATTTTGTGATTGGAATTGTATATAGAACTTTTTTAAAATAAGACTTCTTGATACAATTTTTCTCATTTCAATCGAAAAACCACTCAAGGTGTCAAAACATTTTATAGACCTTATTTTACCCATTCCACTTCAAAAAACGTTTACCTATTCAGTTACAGAAGAGGAAGTTAGTTTTTTACAAAAAGGAATGCGTGTGGCCGTTTCTTTCGGGAAAACCAAAATGTACACGGGCTTGGTTTTTAACATTCATACAACAGCACCTACTTTGTATGAGGCCAAAGAAATCAATCAAATTTTAGATGCAACACCTATTGTAAATGAACAACAATTAAAACATTGGCAATGGATTGCTAATTATTACATGTGCGCTTTAGGTGATGTGTATAGAGCGTCTTTACCATCTGCATTTTTGCTAGAAAGCGAAACCATAATTTATAAAAACGAAGCATTTACAGATGATGTTTCTCTAGATGACAATGAGTTTCTAATTTTTGAGGCTTTACAGCATCAATCACAATTAACCATACACCAAGTTGCAGCTATTTTAGGGAAGAAAAAAGTAATGCCTATTGTAAATGAGTTGATTAAAAAATCTGCCATTTACATTAAAGAAGAAATTTATGAAACGTACAAACCTAAATTGATAAAATATGTGCGTTTGCATAAAGATTATAATTCAGATGATTCTTTAAACGCGCTTTTAGAAGAATTGTCGAGAGCAAAAAAACAACGAGAAGCTGTATTAACTTTTTTTCAATTAGCTTCTTCTAAAAAACCTATTAAAGCGAAAGATTTAGAAAAAGCAGCGAATGTTTCACCTTCCATTTTAAAATCTTTGGTAGACAAAAATATCTTCGAGTTTTATCACATTCAAACAGATAGAATTAATTTTAAAGGAGATACCAACGATTTAAAAACTTTGAACGAATTTCAAGAAACAGCACTTTCAGAAATTAAAGAAACGTTTACAAAAAAAGACGTTACATTATTACACGGAATTACGAGTTCTGGTAAAACAGAAGTATATACAAAACTAATACAAGAAGTTTTAGATGCTGGTAAACAAGTCTTATTTTTATTGCCAGAAATTGCTTTAACCACCCAAATAATCACACGTTTAGAATTTTATTTTGGCAATCAAATCTCTGTGTTTCACTCAAAATACTCTATGAATGAAAGGGTAGAGGTTTGGAATAATGTGTTAGAAAATAAAACAAAAGCACAAATAATTTTAGGAGCAAGATCTTCGGTTTTTTTACCTTTTTCTAATTTAGGATTGATTGTGGTAGATGAAGAACATGAAACTTCTTACAAACAATTTGAGCCATCACCAAGATACAATGCACGAGATGCAGCCATTGTTTTGGCAAAAATACATCAAGCAAAAATATTATTGGGTTCTGCAACACCCTCTTTAGAAAGTTATTTTAATGCACAGCAAAAAAAATATGGTTTTGTGGAATTAAACAGACGTTTTGGCAATGTTCAATTGCCAAAAATAGAGCTGATTGACGTAAAAGAAAAACACAGAAAAAAAGAAATGAATGGCCATTTTTCTGATAGAATGCTCAAATTAATTCAAGAAGCTTTAGACGAAAAAGAGCAAGTTATTTTATTTCAAAACAGACGTGGTTATTCACCTGTGGTAGAATGTAAAACTTGTGGTGTTTCTCCAGAATGCCCCAATTGCGATGTTACCTTAACTTTTCATAAATACAAACACGAATTACGTTGCCACTATTGCAATTACCAACGTGCAATGCCCAATAGTTGTGCAGCTTGTGGGAGCAATACTTTAGATACCAAAGGATTTGGTACAGAACAAATTGAGCTAGAACTAAAAGAGTTATTTCCCGATTTTAAAATTAGTAGAATGGATTTAGATACTACTCGTGGTAAATTTGGTTATCAGAAAATAATTGGTGCTTTTGAGGTCAAAGAGATAGATATTTTAGTAGGTACACAAATGTTGTCTAAAGGTTTAGATTTCGAAAATGTGTCTTTAGTAGGCATTTTAAATGCAGATACCATGTTAAACTTTCCAGATTTTAGAGCGCATGAAAGAGCTTATCAAATGATGGTACAAGTTTCTGGTAGAGCAGGTCGTAGCAAAAAACAAGGAAATGTTGCCATACAAACCTACAATCCATATCATAAAATATTGCAACAAGTTTCTACTACAAATTATATAGAAATGTATAAAGAACAGTTGCAAGATCGTTGGCAATATAAATATCCACCTTATTATAGGTTGATAAAAATCACCTTAAAACATAGAGATTACAACAAACTAGATACTGGCGTAAATTGGTTATTCAAAGCCTTATACAATGCTTTTGGTGAAAACGTTTTAGGCCCAACTGCACCAGCAGTTGCTAGAATAAGAAATCAGTATATTAAAAATATTGTGATTAAAATTCCACCAAAACAAAGCTTAGCAAACACCAAAAACACGGTTTCTAAAATTAGAAACACGTTTGAAGCTGTTAAAGATTTTAGACCTATCAGATTTATTTTGGATGTGGATGCTTATTAAAATTAGTTTTTAAAATAGGTATCTACAACACGAGTTAGACTATATTCTATTTTAGGATTGCTTTTGTCACATACCAACCAAAAACTATTAACTAAAAACCAAAAAAGTTTTAAAAAACTTTTTTACACAAAGCAACCTTTTTAAAACTTTGGTAGTCTATATATTTGTAAGGCAGTAAAACCAGATTTTAAGAGGCTTGAAAATTATCAACTTGCATACCGAAAAATCGCTTATTAAAAAAGCGAGTAACAACAACAGAGAAGCGCAAAAACAATTGTTTGAGCAACATTCTCCTAAAATGTTGGGCGTTTGTAGGCAATATGTAAAAGATTTGCATCATGCAGAAGATTTGATGTTACAAGGATTTTTAAAGGTTTTTACCAACTTACAAAAGTTTAAACACGAAGGAAGTTTTGAAGGTTGGATTCGAAGAATTATGATAAACACCTGCATTTCTTATCTCCGTAAAAAAAATGTAATTAATCTATCTGATGAAGAATATGTATTTAACGATGCAGCCACAGAAAGTTTAGAAAATACGGCTGTTGAAGACATTCAAAACTTGATAGATCAATTACCAGAAGGTTACAAAATGGTATTTAATTTATATGCCATAGAAGGTTTTAAACATTCAGAAATTGCAGAAAAATTAGGCGTTTCTGAAAGTACATCAAAATCGCAATTATTTAAAGCGCGTAAATTATTGCAAGAAAATTATATAAAAATGAATACAACAGTTCATGAAATCAAATAAAATAGATAAAAACGTAAAAGAAAAACTTGCAGAAAGAGTTTTTCAACCATCTGCATCTGCCTGGGAACGTTTGTCTACTCAGTTAGACCAACAACCTGCGCAAAAAAAGAGAGGTTGGTTTTTTTATATAGGCTATGCAGCAAGTATTTTGGTTTTAATTTCTTTAGGAATTTATCTCTTTTCTGATAAAGAAGAAGTTATCATACCAGAAACCATCATTGTAGATACACCTATTGATACAGTTCTTATTAAAAATAAAATAGACCAACTTTTTAATGAAGTTCCAGTTGAGGAAGTCATTGCAAATAATGAGAAAAAAGTAGAAGAAACCAAACCAAAAAGCGTCAGTTCTAATAAAATAAAGAATTCAACAAAAAAGGTAAATAAAATTGCAAATAATGGAAACATCAATAAAAAAGAAATCAATAAAAAAGAAATCGAAAATAAAGTTGCTATAAATATTGATGAACTAAAACCATTCGTAAAAAAAGAAACCTTTGAATCTACCGTAGAAAACAATAAAAACAGCCGAATAAAAGTAAGTGGAGCAGATTTGTTATATGCTGTAACACATTCAGATACAGAAGTGAAAGCATATTATGCGAAACATAATGTTACTAGAGATGATGTTTTAAAAACGATTAAAAGTGAGCTCAAAAAATCGAATTTAAAAGTAAATCCCGAAACCATTTTAGCAGAAGTAGAAAGTACTATTAATGATGATTTTTTTCAGAATAACTTTCTAAATTCTCTAAAAAGAAGAGTAACAGATATCGCTTCTGTAATTGCTAGTAGAAATGATTAAAACCCATCTTTTTGAGTTTAGTCGAAAAATCAAATTAAAAAACAATTTTAAAACAATAAAAATGAAAAAAATAGTACTATTAATCTTCTTTTTTGCATCACTGGTAGTCGTTGCACAAGAAAAAACATTTGAAAAAGAAGTTGCAAAAATTTCTAAAAGAATTGAGCTGATTACAAAAAACCAGAAAGATTCCTTAAAAACAAAAGTGTTAGAAATAGACAAGAAATTAGACAAAGGCGAAATAACAAAACCAACAGCAGAAACGCTAAAGAAAGAAGTGGCTGCATACCATGCTAAACAAATAGAGTTAAAAGTGGGCGAGCAAGAACGTTTGTTACAGTTGTTGGTACAAGACAAAACCAATGGTAAAATTGCAAGTTCTTCTAATAAAGATTTTAGTAATGATGATGAAATAAACACATTTACTGTGGGTAACAAAACATTTCGTTTTACGGTAGATAGTGATACTAATTATAAGAATAAAAAAGAAAAAAAATGGCATAGATCTAACAGAAGAAACAGAAGTACAACCACACAATTTGTTTTTGCAATGGGTGCGAATAATGTATTGCAAAACAATCAATTATCATCTTTAAACGACTCTGAATATCAATTTAGGCGTTCTCGTTTTTACGAATTAGGTTTTACTTGGAAAACTCGATTTTCTAGAGAAGCTTCTCAATTGTATTTTAAATATGGTGTTTCTTTTCTTTGGAATAATTTACGACTAGAAGACAATCAATACCATATAAAAAATGGTGATGTTACAGAAATTCAAGTTTTTCCACAAGATTTAAAAGACAGTAGATTACGTCATGTACAAATGAATTTTCCTGTACATTTAGAGTGGGATTTATCAAAAAATAAAAAATACAAAGATGGTTTTGTATATGATAGAAGAAACAGTTCTGTAAGAATCGGAATAGGAGGTTTTGCTGGTTTTAAGTTAGGTACAAGACAATATTTAGAATATTCAGATCCAAATAACGGAGACATAGAACAAGTTGCTTATGATAATTTTAATATGAATGTTTTTAACTACGGTTTAAGTGCCTATTTGGGTTACAAGTCTACAAGTTTATATGTTAAGTACGATTTAAATCCTCTGTTTAAAGACACAGAAACTAGAAATATTTCTATGGGACTTCGTTTCGATTTAGATTAAACAACGTATTAAATACTTTTACAATTGTAATAAAGTCAGCTTTTAAAGCTGACTTTTGTTTTATTAATAATTTTTACTAATAATTTCTCTATTAACATATTTTTTTAAGAATAATAAAGTTGATATCATAAAAATAAATCAAAGTATCTTTTAATTATTATATCTCAAAAAAACAAACTAACTTTAACTGCTTATAATTCTTAAATAAGCAACATGAAAATTGGAATTCCCAAAGAAATTAAAAACAACGAGAGTAGGGTAGGAATGACACCTGCAGGTGTTTTTGAACTCACCAAAAGAAATCACACAGTTTACATTCAATCTACAGCAGGAGAAGGTAGTGG
>NZ_CBFHJT010000059.1:4777-20496 GCF_965656025.1 Polaribacter sp. | reverse complement strand
ACGGAAAACATTTTCCTGGTCATGGAGATACTGCTGCAGATTCACATCACACATTACCGCTTTTAAATTTTGATTTGGCACGATTAGATTCTATAGAATTATACCCATACAAAAAAACCTTCGACGTTGGTTTGGCAAGTGTTATGACAGCACATTTAAACATACCCAGTTTAGAAAGTGATGCTAATTTACCAACATCTTTATCTAAAAGTGTAGTAACAAATTTGTTACAGCAAAAGCTAGGTTTTCAGGGGTTAATTATTACTGATGGCTTAAATATGAAAGGAGCCACAAATTATGCAACTTCTGCAGCAATAGATTTGGCTGCCATACAAGCAGGTAACGATTTGTTGTTAATTCCACAAGATGTGCCAGCTTCTGTTTCATTAATTAAATCGGCTTTAAAAACAGGTACTTTAACAGAAGAGCGTTTAGATTTTTCTGTTAGAAAAATTTTAAAAGCAAAATATTGGGCAGGTTTACAAAATTACAAACCAATCGTTTTAGAAAACTTACAAGAAGATTTAAATAGAGTTTCAGATGAGTTGTTGCATAGAGAATTGGTAAAAAAATCATTAACAGTTTTAAAAAATAATGAGTTAAAATTACCTATAAGAAATCTAGAAAACAAGAAAATTGCCTATGTAAAATTAGGAGATTCAGAAAACAGCGCTTTTGTAAACATGCTTAAAAATTATACAAAAGTAGATGTGGTTTCTGATAAAAATTTAAACGGAATTATAAAAAAACTAAAACCATATAACTACATCATTATTGGATTTCATAAATCTAATTTACATCCTTGGAAAAGCTATAAGTTTTCTAATAAAGATTTAGTTTGGTTGCAAGAAATTGCAAGAGAAAAAAAGGTAGTTTTAGATGTTTTTACAAGTCCATACAGTTTGTTACAAATAAAAAGTTTCGAAAACATAGAAGGTGTTGTAGTTTCTTACCAAAACAGTAAATTGGCACAAGAACTTTCTGCGCAAATGCTATTTGGTGCTTTTGAGGCAAATGGAAAATTACCAGTTTCTATTGGTAATCATTTTAAAGAAGGTTTTGGCATTACAACTTCTAATTTAAGTAGGTTTGAGTATACCATACCAGAAGCAGTGGGTATGTCTTCTAAAAAATTAGCACTCATAGATAAAATTGCAGATACCATTATCAATGAAAAAATGGCACCAGGTTTTCAAGTTTTTGTAGCAAGAAATGGGAAAGTTGTTTTAGAAAAAAGTTACGGTTATCATACATTAGATAAAAAAATACAAGTAAAAAATACAGATGTCTACGATTTGGCTTCGTTAACAAAAATTTTAGCTTCTTTACCTTTAATAATGAAGGCAGAAGAAGAAAAGAAAATGCCATTATCTGCAAGTTTAAGAGATATTTTACCGAGTTTTTCTAACTCTAATAAAGATACAGTAACCGTTAAAGAAATCTTATCGCATTTTGGGCGTTTAAAAGCTTGGATTCCTTTTTACGTTGCTACGCAAGACAGTGTTTCGCATAAAAACTTACCATCACTTTACAGAAAAAAGAAATCAAACACTTTTAATATAAAAGTGGCAGAAAAACTCTTTTTAAACAAAAACTATAAAGACAGTATTTACAAATACATAAAAGATGCAGACCAAAGAGATAGCGAAGGTTATAAATATAGCGATTTAGGCTATTACCTATTTAAAGAAGCATTAGAAAAAAAATACGAAAAACCACTAGACAAGTTGGTAGACGAGGAGTTTTATAAATCTTTAGGAGCAGACAGAACTACGTATTTACCTCTCAAAAAATTTACCAGAAACGAAATTGTACCCACAGAAATAGATACTTATTACAGAAATCAACTTTTACAGGGTTATGTGCATGATATGGGTGCAGCCATGTTAGGTGGTGTGGGTGGTCATGCAGGTTTATTTGCCAATGCAAACGATGTTGGTAAAATTATGCAAATGTATTTGCAAAAAGGGTTTTATGGAGGTGAACGCTATTTAAAATCAGAAACGATAGACAAGTTTAATCACAGGTATTTTTCAGACAAAAAAGTGAGAAGAGGGTTAGGTTTTGATAAACCACAGCTTAATCCAGACGTAAAAGCCACTTGTGGTTGTGTTTCCGAAGAAAGTTTTGGGCATTCTGGTTTTACAGGTACTTTTACTTGGGCAGATCCCAAAAGTGGTTTAGTCTATGTGTTTTTGTCTAATAGAGTGTATCCAAATATGGATAATAGAGGACTTATAAAAAGTAATATGCGTACCAAAATCCAGCAAGTTATACAAGATGCTATTATAGAATAAGATTTTTTTTAGAAGCTATTTCCAGCTTTCACTACTCGCTTTTTTCGTGCCTCAAAAGAGCTCAAACAAACCGTTCAATCTGGGCTAAACCTGTTTGCTAATCAATTGTTTTAAGAATTACTTTTTGTATTTGTAGGAGCTAATTTTGTATACGTTAAAATGAGTAATAAAGAAATTATTGTGTAACAAAAAGAAATTTTAGCCCCATAAAAATAAGAAATTAACCAAGTTTGTAAACCTAAAAAAATAGGAACTGTAATCGCATTTACAGCAAAACGAAACGTGTCTACAAACTCTATTTCGTCTACTTTTTTAGCAACTTGTTTCCAAATTACAAAAGGAATTAAGTTATTTAAAATCAAAATATAATATAAAAATCGGAAGTTATTTTTAATAGGATTTTTGGCTGGTGGAAACTCTTCATTTTCTAAAATTTTATTTACTGCTAAAACATCCGTAAAATCTACTTGAGCGCTGTTTAGTTCTGCTAATTTTTGGGTATAATTTTCATCATTGACAATATGTACAGTCAATTCTTTCAGTTGAGCACTTACAGCATTTTTAATTTTAACAATAGCTGTAATCAATTCATCTTTTTCTAAAAAAGAATTTGCTAGTATAGGTTTTCCATAATTGATAGCGACTTTACTGGGGTATGCAGTTGAATTTTGATAAGTAATACCCACAGGAATGATTGTTATTTTTAAGTTTGGATATTTTTCTAAAGCACCAAAAACAATTCTTGTAAAGCCTTTGCTAAGTGGTCTAATAGTTCTTCTACAATCATGGCTACCTTCAGGAAAAATTAAAAGAGTCTCCTTGCGTCTAAAAATCTCAAAACAATCGTTAAAAATGGCTTTGTTTTTCCCTAGTTCTTTAACGCCATCTCTAATTCTGTAGATGGGCATTAAATTTAGAGTACCCAAAAACTTTTTGATAATTGGCTTTTTAAAAACGGCAGCCCTTACTAAAAAATGATTTGTTCTTGGGTTGTTTGTGGTAACAAATAAAGGATCTATCAATCCATTTGGATGATTTGCCATAAACAATACAGCACCTTTTTTAGGAATGTTGTTTTTACCAGTAACTTTTATTTTTTTTGCATAAAAAAACAAACTCGTTTTTAAAAAACATTTCCATAAGAAATACCAAATACCTTTCACTATACTTATTTAATTGTTATAAAATTATGCAACTTTATCTTTCATTAAACTATTTTGCTCTTTTTTTCTTCCCCAAAAAGTTGCAAGCGCCATTCCAGAAAAAACATCCCAAATACCCCAAAAAGCAGCTAATAAAGCCATACCACCTAGACCTTCAAAAAAGCCAAATATTAAAAGCAAACCCAAACCTCCATTTTGTATACCAGTTTCCATAGCAATAGTTTTCATGTCTCTTTTGTCTAAACCAAAACTTTTTGCGGTATAAAAACCTAAAATAAAAGCAAAAATATTGTGTAAAATTACCAGATAAATTACATGGTGAATATGATTTACAAATACCTCTAAATTTTGAGAAAATGCAATAAAAATAAGTGCAATAAAAACCAACATAGATAATGGTTTTAGTACTTTTTCTATTTTGCCTGCCATTTCAGCATGGTAATGCTTAATTAACATTCCAAAAAATAGCGGGATTCCTAAAATTAAAGAAACCAGTTTTAATAAATCTACCCAATTTAATTCTACTGTCTGTAAAATAGCATTTGTAGGTTCATACAAACTACCCCAAAATTGCAAATTAAAAGGTGTCATAAAAATACAAATTAAAGTTGCAAACGCTGTTAAACTAACAGATAAAGCAGCATTGCCACCAGCCATTTTACTAAAAAAGTTAGATACGTTTCCACCTGGGCAGGCTGCTATCATCATCATGCCTAAAGCAAAACTTGGATGTGGTTTTATAATTAAAATTGCTAAAAAAGTAAATGCTGGTAATAAAATAAATTGCGATAAAACACCTACAAAAAGTATTTTAGGGTTTTTAAAAAGTCTCTTAAAATCGTCTATAGAAATACCCAAAGCTACCCCAAACATAATAATTGCAATTGCAATGTTTAATACCCATAAACCACTGCTGTCGAAATTTATTTTTATAGAATCGATGTCTATCGAGTTTTGCATGCTTTGGAAATCAATTTTAAAGATTTTTTCATTTTTGCTAACTGCTAACTGCTAACTGCTAACTGCTAACTACTAACTAATTTTTAAAGGCAAATTCAATAATATTTGCACCCATTTTTAGGGCTTTTTCTCTTACACTTTTTGGATTGTTGTGTATAATTGCATCTTCCCAACCATCGCTTAAATCGGTTTCATAATCATAAAACACCACCAATCTACCTTCATAAAAGATACCAAAACCTTGTGCTGGTTTTTTATCATGTTCGTGTATTTTTGGGATACCATTTGGGAATTTAAAAGATTGATTGTAGATAGGATGATTGCTAGGTATTTCTTTAAATTCTAATTTCGGAAACACCTTTTTTATTTCGTTTCTTATATATTTATCCAAACCATAATTGTCAGAAATATGTAAAAATCCACCAGAAATTAGATAATTTCTGAGGTTTTCTGCTTCATCATCAGAAAAAAACACGTTGCCATGACCTGTCATAAAAACAATAGGAAAGTTATATAAATCTTCGCTAGAAACTGCAACTGTTTGTGGATTTTTAGAAATGTTTGTGTGAATATTGGTATTGGCAAAATCTACCAAATTAGGTATGGCAGTTGGGTTGCTGTACCAATCTCCACCTCCATTATATTTTAAAATGGCCACATCTTGGGCGTTTGTTTGTAGCAATAGCAAACAAAGAAAAAAAGTAAAAATATATTTCATAAAATAAATAGTTCTCGATACAATAACTAGAAATCATATTTGGTTTATTAGAGCAAGATAGCAAAATCGATATTATTTAAAACATTTTCTCTCAATAAAACTTTATGAGAATCTCTTCTTTTTAATAACAATATTTTTTGCACGAGTTCAGCGTAAAAAAAACGCCATTAAAATCTTAATAGCGTTTTTTGCATTTCACTTCTTTATCAATTATTTTATATTTCTAAAAGATGGTGTAATACCTAAATCGCTTAGTGCAATAATAAATGAAACCACAATAACTATTCCAAATGTAACCAACGTCAAACCAGTTGTTTTTAACCAAGAAAAATTTCTTTGTTTAATTGTTATAATATCAGAAATTGGTATTGCTAAAGTTTCATTTATTTTTTTTACCGTTAAAATTTCATTTTTATAACCTATTGGTTTGCCTTTTAATTTTGTGCTATTTTTTAGCTCAATTTTTACTTTGGTTGGATTTACTTTTTCGTATTCTTTTATATCAAATGTTTTATAAGAATAACAACTTTGAAATAAAATTAAAATTGATAGTATGTGGAGGATGTTTTTCATTAGAAATTTCTTTGAAATATTAAATTATATGCAACCAAATTGGAAATATGATTTAAATTGGTATTTATGTTTACACCAAAAGAAGATTTTTCACTTAAATAAAAAAGCATTTTAAATTTTGAAGGAAAAGCAAGCGAAATAGGTGTGATATGATTTTTATTATCGTCTGCATTTTTAACAATTTTCCATTTCTGTCCCTCATTTTTATAATAACTACCTCTGAAAACTCCTATTCCAGCATGAAATTCTAAATGCAACCATTTAAAAATAGTAATTTCCCTTCCATATAAAAGGTCAAAGGATAAATTATATCGTTCCCCCAAATTATAAAAGCCAATATCAAAACCTCTATTCAAAGAAGATGTGAATAAGTTTTTCTCATAATTTGCTGTAATATCTGCACTCGCATAAAAATTTGCATTACCATTTTCACCACTATAAGGTTGAAAACCACCTAATGCAAATGAAAAAGATTTTAGTTTTATTTTTTTCTCTTGCGTATAAAAAGTTACCGATTTTAATAGTAAAATTAGTAGTAATACATTTTTCACAATATTTATCTTTTAAAAGTTTCAACCAAAAATAGAAATCAATTCAAAAACAAGAGTCCAGAATTTCTTAGTTTTAGAAAATTCTGGACTCATTTGTAAAATCTTGGACTCATTTTAAGTAATATGATTTTTTTTTGGAGATTCTTATATTCTTCTATCGCTCAATATGATAAGTTGTTTTTTTAGAGTTTGTGTGTCATTTCGACGATAGGAGAAATCTCACAGAAGAAATTTATATTATTTTAGAAAGGATTTTTGATATTCTGCAGGCGTAAAACCAGTATGCTTTTTAAAACTGGCATAAAAACTTGACTTCGAATTAAAACCAGACTCTAAACCAATCGAAGTAATGGTGTAATTTTTGTATTCTTCGTGAATTAGAAGTTCCTTTGCCAAGTTAATTCTAAACTCATTTAAATAATCAGTAATGTTTTTACCAGTAAATAGTTTAATGGTATTTGATAATTTATAAGCACTAACATCTACTTCGTTTGCTAAGAATTCTGCGTTTAATTTAGGTTCTATAAATAGTTTTTTATCTTGAATTAAAGTTTCAATATTATCGAACAATACTTTTTTATCTGCGTCTTTTTCTTCATTATTTTGAGAGATGTTTTCCTTAATAGCTTCAAAGTTTAATTTTTTTCTAAGGTGTTTACGTTCTTTTAAAAGTCTTAATTGTATTATGGTTTGGTAACCAATCCAATAAATTAAAACGGTTGTTAGCACACGTAATGGGTAATAAGAGTAAATAAATTCTTTAAAATCTAATGCAACAGTGATTGCCAAGGCAACAATCCAAAAAATATAGGTTAACAAACCTAACTTGAAGAAAGTATAAATCCATTTTAAATTATCAAAAGACAGTATTTTGGTAAATAATTGTTCTTTTTTTGATAAAATATGAAAAGAATATCCAAAAATTGCTAAGGAGACAATTAAAGAAAAAATTTCTTCTATAGAGGTATATTTTTCAAACAAATAGTTAATATCAGAGGTGTTTTTATCACTAAAAATAGAAACAAAACCAATTCTAATTCCTATTACGAGTATAAAAATAGGAAGTATAATTTTTAATAGGTTTTTACTCTGTTTTTCTATTTCTAAATAGTGGATTAAAAACATGTAAAAAAAGGGCGCAATTAAAAAATGCCAAGGTATATGTACATAATCTAAGAAGAAATATTCTACAAAAAAGTTTTTAGCAAGAATCCAAGATTGAATATTATTTAAAGAAATAATTAGCACCAATAAATTGATAAATAACATGCTTTTTTCTCTTCCTTTTTTAGAAAAAAAGATGATGGTACAAAACAAAAAACCGTGTAATGCACTTATTAATAAGAACAGGTTGAAAATTTCTTTTACAGACAATCTATAGCATTTCTTACAAATATAGTAATTTCAATAAAAAAACGCCATTATTATCTAATGACGTTTTAAACTTTTATTTTTTTTTCGAAATTTAATTACCTCTCATGGGTGTTATTATGTGTCCACCACCATTACCCCCAGTAGATTGATTGGTAACATTAAATAGTTGGTACTTGAAATTGGTGCAACCACATTGGTTTTGCATCTTTACACCAATATTTAATTGCCCACTGCTAAAAGGTTTTACATCTATGATACTGGTATCATTAAAATTTCTAACCATACTATTGGGTACAGACCATTGGTAAGTTAAACCAAAACTAGGGTCATTGCCCATTAACTCAATTGGAGGTATAGGATGCACTACTTTTAATTTTGTCCATTGATTTGCATAGAAATTGTAGCTACCTAAAATACTAATACTTAAAAAATTAGGGTTTGGTATGCCAACCCAAACTACTTTTTCTATAAATTTATTTTGTTCTTGAATATATGCTTTTATGTAACCTATTGCATCATTTGTGCTATTAATAGCGGTTACAGATACACTATTATTACTGAAAGATTGTATCTGTATATTAGGTGAGGTACTCCAAGTAATATTATAGCCACTACAAAAGTTTGGGATATCTAAATTATATGTATTTGTTTTATTTTTACAAACTGCTAAATCTCCCATAATATCTTGATTTTTAAAAAGATCTACATTAGGCTTTTGAGGATTACCTTTTAATTCTTCTAAAACCCAAGGAATATTATTTGAGTTTAAAGTAATATGAGCTTCATTTGTATTTGGAGCATAATAACTATGAAAAGGTGTTTCACCTGTGCAAACTAAATTTCTGTTATCTAATCTTTCTCGCCAAAGTTTATTTGTGCCTGTAAATGCTAAAGCACTTTTTGTTGGAATAAACGAAGGAGAACCTTGATGTAAATTTAGATATATAGAAGAATTTAAATTATTTAGTATTAATGGAACTAGTAATTTAACTGCTAATTTTGCTGGTGCATCAGTTATATTAAACATAGCATTTGCAGCACTACCAGAATTTGCATTAGTTAGAGGTAAGTTAATACCTAAAAAGCTTTCGAATTCATTTTTCATGTCAAAAGTTCCACCAGGGGCATTATCTAAACTTCCTCTACCAGAATTGTCAACTAAATATGCAGATTTTGTGTTTTTAAAGAATAAAAACCTCTTATAACGTTCGAAGATTTTATGCCTACCACCATCGTGAGTCGCAAATGTTTTTATTTTATACCTACCCAAACTTCCCAATAATGTTCCAATTACTTTTACATTAAGATCTAATTCAACCCCTTTTGGTGTGCCTTGTATAGACCCACTTGTACTGCCATTAATTAATGCTAAGTTTCTTGTTTGTTGAGGGAAACCTAATGTATTTAATAAATTCTTAAAGGTGTTTCTTGTGGTATATGTTGGCTCAACAACTTGGGTAAGTAACATTTGTCTTGCAGCTGGTGTTTTTAGCATTTCTACTTGATCTAACTCCATAAAGTTAAAGAAATACTGTAACCCAATAGGTATGTTTGCCCCTAAATGTGGGCTATCAAAACTAACCCAAATGTCTGCATTATGGTTTTGATTGGCTTTTTCCATTTGGGTTAGGGCTACTCTACTAATTAAGCCTCCCATACTTGGCCCTATTATTTTTAGTTTTTCTGTACTGCCATTTGTAGCAAGTTCTCCATTTAACTTGTTTATTAATGCTTTTAGTACATTAGCATTACGTTCTACATAATCTGCACCTCCATCTCTATAAACATCATAATTTATACTTACATTTTGGTTTGTTAGCGGGTGTATAAAATTATAACTGTCTGTACCTATCTTATACTTAGGAAAATTTAAAATAACAACATCAAAACCTGCTTTTTTAAATTTATTCATATTCGCTTCCTTACCATCATTGTCAATTAATTTAACAATTGAACCTTCATTTTTATCAATTTTACGCTCATCTCCAGGGTCAAACCCATCTAAAATAATTAGAGGTTTTTGTAGATTGTTTCTTTGATTGCCATTAGCATCTTCACCATAAAATACTTGGTATTCTCCTCTACCAAAACAATTGCCATTACAATCTGTAGGTTCATCATAACCTATAAAG
The DNA here is from genome assembly GCF_965656025.1 of Polaribacter sp. Taxonomy (GTDB): domain Bacteria; phylum Bacteroidota; class Bacteroidia; order Flavobacteriales; family Flavobacteriaceae; genus Polaribacter. The sequence continues at coordinate 10,728 of NZ_CBFHJT010000059.1, read as the reverse complement.
GCTTCTGTTGCATTAATATCTGTTGGAGTATTGCTTTTATACAACACATTTTGGATGATAACATTAATAGTAGCATTGCTAATTAATTGTTGATTATTGTTTAAGGTAGCTTTAAACAGAAGCGTTTTTAAACCAGAACTTGCAAAACTAAAACTAAAATTAGGTTGTGTTAAGGTGCCATTTTGTACAATGGTTTTGGTAACATTATTGTAAATTACCTGTAAAGTAGTAATGTTGGTAGTGGCTTGTTGTACACCCAACGTGCCAAACTGAAAATTTACAGGCGTGTTTGCAGGTGTTTTAATACTACTTTCTGTAATTGGGCTTGCTAAAAATAAGTGCTTATTTTCATAAGGCGATGCTGTGGTTGCTCTGTTTCTAATTGCTAATTGATTAATAGTGGTTCTATCTTCTTCTAAATCTGTTAATGCAGTGTTGGTAAATTGTGTAAAATCTAAATGTAGAAAACCAACAGGGATAAAACCTTGATTTTGATAATGGGTCACCAATTTGTTAAAATCTTTTAAAGCAATATGTTTGTTGGTGGGTGTTGCTCTAGCATCATACAATTCTTGCCAAGCACGTTTAAAATGTGTGGTGTTGGTTTCCATTATAGTGCTTGTTTCTCTTAAATTAGCCAAAGGCATTACTCTATCATACAAAATGGAGTTTTTAAATAGATTTGCGTCTGCTTGTAATAAAGGAGCTAGTTCAATAGCACTTTCTTGTTTGTACGTAGTTATGTTTTCTAACTGTTGTGCTATCATAGAAAATGGTAGCAAAAGCCAAAGCAATAAAATTGTAATTTTTTTTCATAATTTTGTGTTTTAAATGTTAATTATTTCTGTTGATATTTAATTTTATGAGCAGTAGTTACAGCTACTGCTTTTTTTTAATTTGTTCTACTGTCAAGTGATAGGTTAAATTTTCCATTGGTTACTTTTAATTCATCCCCATTATCATTGTATAAAGTGCATTCAAAAGTTCCTACAGCTTTAGTTTCATTATATTCAGTAAAAGTAACATTACCATTATTTTGATTATCTTTTGTGTTATAATATATAAGTTCATTTTGTACAATCATCCCTGAATGAGAGAAATCAAAGGTATCGCCAAGTTTCTCGTTTAAAATATTACTACCAATTACAGTATTAATTGTTGTAATTCTAATTGCATATTCACCTCCTGTATATATACTAAAAACTTTATCATCAAATTCATAAGTCCAATAAAAAGGTCTAATATCTCCACCACCTATGCCAGTGCCAGCAGAAGGTATATAAAGTTTTCCATTTACGTAACAAGAAAAAGAATCGTTACCTGTGGAGTCGTTAGTATTGGTGTTGTCTTCACAACTAAATAGTGTTGTTATAAAAATTAATAGTGCTGTTTTAAAAAATAAATGTTTCATAATAAAAGGGTTTTAGTGTTAAATTGTAAAATTATTGTATTTAAAAGTTTTTAGAGTCCAGAATTTCTAGATTTGTGGAATTCTGGACTCATTTATTTTTAAGTAATTGATAGTTAATTAGTTAAAAATAAAAAATTTTTAGGTTTGTGGGAATTCTGGACTTATTTTAGAAATTTTGGGGGCATTTATAGATACAGTTTGTCATTCCTGCGTAGGCAGGAATCTATAAATAATTAGATAAAAAAGTTATGAATAATCAACTTAAAAATTACTTCTTATAAAAGTTAATTTTTAGATATTTTGAAAGATAGTTTAGATTCCTGCCTACGCAGGAATGACAAAAAAAAGGAAATTTTATTCGTTTACAAAAGAAACCACACTCACAGCCACTAAACCAGCCGTTTCTGTTCGTAACCTGCTTTCGCCTAAAGAAATAGGAGTGTATTTTTTATCCAAGGCTTTTTTGATTTCAGTTTCAGAAAAATCACCTTCTGGACCAATTAAAATAGTGGTTTTTTCGGCGGGTTTTACAACAGCTTGTAAAAGATTTTTATTAGTATCATCTTCACAATGTGCAATACAAATTTGTCCATCAAAATCTTGATTGATAAACTCATTAAATTTTACAGGGGCATTTAATTTTGGCAATGTAAATTTTAAAGATTGTTTCATGGCAGACTGAATTATTTTTTCAAAACGTTCTGTTTTTACAACTCTACGTTCTGAATTACTGCAAATAATAGGTGTAATTTCATCAATACCAATTTCTGTAGCTTTTTCTAAAAACCATTCAGTTCTATCATTGTTTTTTGTAGGTGCAATGGCTATGTGTAAGTAATAATTCCAAGGTTTTGGTTTGGCTTCATGTTTTATTATATTGGCAGCACATCTTTTATCGTTTGCAAAATTAATTTCAGCATCAAACAAAAAACCTTTTCCGTTGGTTATTTTTAAAATATCGCCTTCTTTTTTACGTAAAACACGTACAATATGTTTGCTTTCAATATTATCAAAAGTAATTTGTTTTGTTTCTGTAGAAATGTCTGAATTATAGAATAATTGCATGCCTTAGGTTCTGGGTTCTTTTTTAATATTCAAAGTTAAAGAAGTTTTTTGAATAGTTTCAAAATTTCAAAGTTGAGATTTCTCCTTTTGTCGAAATGACATTCTTTAGAAATTTTGATAATTGTATTTTTAACTTCCAATTTAGACTGTCCAATGATTTAGAGAATATTCTTTCGATACGTTCTTCTTCTTTTATGAGTTATAGGCTTAAAATCTTCCCATATTTTTTTTATGGCTTCATTATCTTCTAACTCAGGAGTTCTTATACAATTTATAATGCCTTTTTTAGCAAATGTTTTGGTGTATTGGTCAAAAATAATAGCATGTACCCCTTTGTTTTGATAAGCAGGATCTACACCAATCAAATAAAAAGTAACGTCTTTGGCATGTTTTCTAGCATTCAATAAATAAAACAAACCAAATGGAAATAATTTACCTTTTGCTTTCTGTAAAGCTTTAGAAAAAGAAGGCATTACAATGGCAAAAGCTACTAATTTATTCTCTTTATCTACCACAAATTTTATGTATTCTGGATTGATAAAACTAATGTATTTTTTCTTAAAAAAGTCAATTTGAGCATCAGAAATAGGTACATAAGTAGATAGTTTAGAATATGATTTATCAAACACTTTAAACATTTCATCCACATAAGGTAAAATGTTTTTTGTTTTGGTAAAATCTAAAGCTTTTAGTTGCAGTCTTTTCTGTAAAATATTACTAATTCTACTGTAATATTTAGCATTCACATTTTTAAATTCAAACTTATTTTCTAAATATTCTTTTTCTTTTACAAAGCCTAATTGCTCTAAATGCTCTTTGTAATAAGGATGATTGTACCAAGTAATCATAGTACCAATATGATTAAAACCATCAATTAAAACTCCAGTTTTGTCTAAGTTATTAAAACCCACAGGACCTTCTAAGTATTCAAGGTTATTTTGTTTACCAATTTCTGAAACTTTCTTTAGTAATTTTTTGGTTACTTCTATATCATCAATTGCATCAAACCAACCAAAACGCATTTTTTTAATATTTTGTTTTTCTACTTCAAACCAATTGATAATGGCTGCAACTCTACCTACAATTTTTTGATTTTTAATGGCTACAAAAAACTGTGCATCCGCATTTTTAAAAACAGGGTTTTTTTTGGGGTCAAAATTATCAACTTCATCTTTAATAATAGGAGGTACCCAGTATTTGCTGTTCTTGTAAAGTGAAAAAGGAAATGTAACAAACTGCTTCATTTCCTTTTTATTTGTTATTTTTTTGATTGTAATCATCACAAAAAAGAGTTTCTAATTATTGCCATTTTTTTTCTTCTTCTTTTCTTCCTTTTTCATTTCCTCTTCTAGTTCTTTAATTTCTCTTTCTAGTTTTTCTATTTCAGTTTCTTCTTTTTTCTTTTTGCTGTTTTTTTCTTTCTTTTTACCAAATAAACCCAAAAAGCCTCCTTTTTTTGTTTTCGTTTTTCTACTTCTTTTAGGTCTTGTTCTTGTTTTTTTATCTTTTTTCTTGAAAATACGAAGCAATCTATAAAAAAAACTATTTTGTTTTTTGTTGTATCTCGAAATAGGAGTGTCTTTTATTTCTAAGCCATTATCATCTAGTTCTTTAAAGCTGTCATTGTGTTTGTTAATTCTGTAAGAAACACCCAGGCTAGCATAAAAACCTTGCGCTTTTCCTTCAAAAAGCATTCTTGCAGAGGTATTAAATTGTAAATCTCTGCTATATAAATACGCAAAACCTAAACCAAAATTTATGTTGTTTTGGTATTCTTGAAAAACAGTTTGGTTCTCAAAAAAAGCAGACCATCGATCGCTAAAATTTTGAGTAGCTGTTATAATGTATGAAAATTCGGCAAAATCGCTACCAATATTATCGTAAATAATATTGGTAATTAAATTAAAATCTCTGGTTAAATTGTGCTGTAATAAAATACCTGCTTTTGGTGTAATGCTACCTGTTTTGTGGATATCGTTTACAAAATCGGTATTCATGCCTAAATAAATAGCAACAGAAGGTATCAACCTCTTTCTATCAAAAGCATTTCTTCTTTTCCAGCTTCTAACTTCTTTAGATTTGTCTTCATATTCTTGTTGATACAATAAATACTTTGCACCAATTGTGGCTCTACTTAATCCCGATGTAAAATAATGAGATGTAAAAATATTTTTAAAGGCAACTTTATCTCTTTGGTAACTTAGTTGTGTGTTTAGTTCTAATCTTTCTAGTAAAAAACTGGTTCTAAAAAGTAAATCGAAACCAAAAGATTGTGGTCTAGAAAATGTGGGTTCTATAGTTGTATTTCTTAAAAATAGGTTGCTTTCAAATTGATAAACACCAGTGCCAACACTATAAGGACTTTCTGAAAAACCAGGTTTGTTAGAATTAATAACATCTGTATATTGCGCATTTACAGTAATGTAGCTTGTAAAAAAGAATACAAGCGTAAGTTGTAATTTTTTTAAGTTCATATGTACTGTAAAGGGTTTACATTTTAAGTCTAACATGCTACACAAACATAGGATAAAAAAGCTATTTTATAAAGGCAAACCCTACTTTTTTAGCTTTAAGAAAGTTTTATAGATTCATAACGCCTCAATTGTATTCAAATTGTTATTTTTGATATATTTTTTAATTATAAATTTTAATGGGTTTACTTAAAACAATCTTTTTTATTCTCATATTTTATTATGCTTTTAAATTTTTAGCAAGACTTTTTGCGCCTTTTTTAATGAAAAAAGCGGCAGAAACTATTCAGAAAAAAGCAGAACAACAATTTAGAGGACAACACACACAACAATCATCTACAGTAAAAGATGGTGAAACAATTATAGATAAAAAACCTGGTAGCCAACAAGAAACTAAAAAAACTGTTGGAGAATATGTGGATTTCGAAGAAATAGACTAATAGCTATTTTTTATTTATAACATCAATCAAAAACTAAAAACCTTGAAATTTACCAAGATATTTCCATATTTAATTGCCATTGTAATTTTTGCTCTGGCATCTGTAATTTATTTTCATCCTGTTTTAAAAGGACAAAAATTAAATCAGTCAGACATTACTCAGTTTAGAGGAATGGTAAAAGATATTAATGATTATAGAGCAGAAAACAATGTAGAACCTTATTGGACAGCAGCTTCTTTTAGTGGAATGCCTGCTTACCCTGTAAGTGCTTATTATCCTAATGATTTTGTGAGAAGTTTAGATAAATTATTACGCTTTTTACCAAGACCCGCAGATTATACTTTTTTATATTTTTTAAGTTTTTTTGTATTAATGATGGCACTAAAAGTAGATTGGCGACTGGCAATTTTAGGAGCTTTAGGTTTTGGTTTTTCCACTTATTTAATCATTATTTTTGGAGCAGGCCATAATGCAAAAGCACATGCAATTGCATATATGCCATTAGTTTTAGCAGGAGTTTTATGGGTTTTTCAAAAAAGATTTGTACTTGGTTTTATAGTTACA
>NZ_CBFHJT010000059.1:0-4682 GCF_965656025.1 Polaribacter sp. | reverse complement strand
TTAGGAATTGTAGAATTTATACATGCCATAAAAGAAAAAGTATTGCCTTCTTTTATAAAAAAAGCAGCAGTTATTATTGCAGCAGTGGTATTAAGCGTGGGTGCAAATGCACCTCGTTTAATGGCGATGAAAGAATATGCAGACCATTCTACTAGAGGTAAATCTGAGTTAACCATCAATGCAGATGGAAGTACAAAAAAAGCTACAAAAGGATTAGATAAAGCTTACATAACGCAATACAGTTATTCCAAATTAGAAACTTTTAATTTGTTTGTACCACGTTTTATGGGAGGTGGAACTGTAGAAGAACTTGGAAAAAATTCTAATTTATACGAAGCTATTGAAACAAAACTAGGAAAAAAGGGAGCTGATTACCTAACAGAACAATCTTTAACATATTGGGGAGATCAACCCATTATTGAAGCACCCGCATACATTGGAGCTGTATTTTTCTTTTTGTTCTTTTTAGGTTTTTTCTTGGTAAAAGGAAAGTTAAAACAATGGTTAGTGGCAGCTACTATATTTTCTATAATTTTAAGTTGGGGTCGAAACTTTGAAGTGGTTACCAACTTTTTCATTGATTATATTCCTTTGTACAATAAGTTTAGAGCAGTATCTTCTATACAAGTGATTGCAGAATTATGTGTACCAATTCTAGCAATTTTGGCTTTAAAAGCATTCTTTTCTAATCAAATAGCTAAAAAAGAAAAACAAGAAGCGCTTAAAAAAGCGGTTTATACTTTTGGTGGGTTGATTATTGCTGGTTTTTTATTAGCGCACATGATTGGTACTTTTGAAGGAATTAGAGACAATACTTATTTAAACTTTGAGAGTCAATACGGAATTACTAATGCAGTTGATGCAATTATTGCAGACAGAAAATCCATGTTGCTAACAGATACCATTCGTTCTTTAGTTTTGGTAATTATTGCTACTGGTTTATTATGGTATTTATTAAAAGAAAAATTAAGGCAAGTTCCAGTAATTTTAGGATTATTAGTTTTATTACTTTTCGATTTAATATCTATTAATAAGAACTATGTAAATGCAGACGATTTTAAATCGTCTAGAAAAATTGAAAAACCATTTGTAGCTACAAGTGCAGACAAAGCTATACAAAAAGATAAAGGGCATTTTAGAGTGTTAAACTTTGCTGTAGATCCTATGAATGATGGAAGTACTTCTTATTTCCATAATTCTATTGGTGGCTATCATGCAGCCAAATTAGGACGTTATAATGAGTTGTTTGAATATCAAATTGCTAAAAATAACATGCAGGTATTAAACATGTTAAACACCAAATATTTTATCATACCAGATAAAGAGGGCAATTTACAACCACAATTAAATACTGAAGCAAATGGCAATGCTTGGTTTGTAGATAATTTATTAATTGCTAAATCTGCCAATCAAGAAATAAAAGCTTTAGATTCTTTAGACACCAAAAAAACAGCTGTAATTTTAGAGAGCGATTATAACAAACTTAAAAGCCAAAACAATTTCTCTTTGCAAAAAGATACAACTGCAACCATCAATTTAGAAAAATACAGTTTAACCTCTTTGGCTTATAAAGCCCAAACTGAAAAACCACAATTTGCAGTGTTTTCAGAGATTTTTTATGAAGATGGTTGGAATGCTTACATAGATGATGCTCTTGTACCACATTACCAAGTAAATTATGTTTTACGGGGGATGAAAATTCCTGCAGGAGCGCATACAATTGAGTTTAAATTTGAGCCAAAGGTAATTCAGCAAGGCAAACTAATATCCCTTTCTTCTTACGGATTATTAATTCTAATTACATTAGGTTGGTGTTTTTACGAAGAAAAGAAGAAGCCTAAAAAATCATGAGAATAGGTATGATTTTAGATGCTGCTTTTCCACCTGATCCACGGGTAGAAAATGAAGCAATTTCTTTAGTAAAAAACGGACATGAAGTTTTTCTTTTTTGCTTAAAATATGAAAATGAAAAATCAACAGAGATTATTAATGGGATTCACGTTTGTAGATTTACATCAAATACTTTAGAATACAAGTTATCAGCCTTAGCCTATACAACTCCTTTGTATCATTTTTTAATGAAAAGGAAAATTACTAAATTCATTAAAAAAAACAATTTAGAAGCTTTACACATACATGATATTAGAATTGCAGAAGCTGTTTTTAACGCAAATAAAAACTATAATTTAGCCACGGTTTTAGACTTGCATGATAATATGCCAGAGGTAATGAAATTATATCCTCATTTGCAGAAATTTCCAGGAAAATATATTATTTCTCCAAAAAAATGGAAGCTAAAAGAAGAGGAATTTATACAAAAAGCAGACAAAGTAATCACAGTTTCTCCAGAGTTTTTAGAATCTTTAGCAGTAAGATTACCTAAAGAAAAAGATAGGTTGGTTTTAGTACCCAATACCATTAGAAAATCTTTTTTTGAAAAGTTTACAGTAAAGGAAACAATTTTAGAGAAGTATAAAAATAATTTTGTGCTTTTGTATCTGGGTGATACGCATTTAAGAAGAGGTTTACAAACAGCAATTGCTGCAGTAGCAGCTTTAAAAATTACCATACCAGAAATTAAGTTGGTTATTGTTGGAAAAAATACCACAGATACCATTTTAAAAAAGCAAGTTAGAGATTTAGAAATTGCAGATTATGTAGATTTTGAAGGTTGGCAAAATATATCTCTATTTCAGTCTTATATTTTGGCAAGTAGCGTTTGTATTTCTCCTTTGCACAGGAATTTACAGCATGATGTTGCGTATGCAAATAAAATTTTTCAATACATGAGCTTTGCAAAACCCTTATTGGTTAGCAATGCTACAGCACAAAAAAAACTAGTTGAAAAAGTAAATGCTGGCTTGGTGCATAGAGATAGAGATATAACAGATTTTACCAATAAAGTTTTAGAACTCTATAAAAATGAAAATTTAAGAAAAGTTCTGGGTAAAAACGGACAAGAATTTGTTCGAAATGAATTTTGTTGGGAAGAAACATCAAAAAAACTACTACATTTATACGATAACTTACAAGGTTGAAAGTATTAATAATAACATATTATTGGCCTCCAGCAGGTGGTTCTGGTGTACAACGTTGGCTAAAGTTTGTAAAATATTTACAATCTTTTGGCATAGAACCTATTGTTTATACAGTTGATAATGCCAAGTATCCCAAAGTTGATAAAAGTTTAATTGATGAAATTCCAGAGAACATAAAAATTTTAAAACAACCTATTTGGGAACCCTCAGACTTACTGTTTTGGAAAAATAAAAGCCTACAAAAAAAAGGTATTTCTAATAGTACAAATAGCGGTTTTCTATCTTTTGTAAGAGGGAATTTTTTTATACCAGATCCAAAAGTATTTTGGGTAAAAAAATCTGTAAATTTTTTACAAAGGTTTATAAATAATCATGAAGTTGATGTGATTATTTCTACAGGGCCTCCTCATAGTATTCATTTGATTGCTCAGAAAATTCATCAAAACAATACTATAAAATGGATTGCAGATTTTAGAGACCCTTGGACAGATTTATATTACAATAAAGAGTTTAAGCAATTAAACTTTGCAAAAAATAGAAATAGCAAGTTAGAAACTAACGTTTTAAAAAATGCAGATTGTGTGTTAACCGTTAGCAATCAACTAAAAAAAGAGTTTTCTAAAACTGCAAAAAACGTAAAAGTAATTACCAATGGTTTTGATGACGAGGTTTTATCTGAAAGTAATGTAATTTTAGATAAAAAATTTACCATTTCTTATATTGGTTTGTTACCAAAACAAAGCAATCCAAAGGTTTTGTTTAGCGTTTTAAATCAACTTTGTACAGAAAATAAAGATTTTAAAAAAGATCTACAACTAAATTTTATCGGAGACATTGCAGATGAGATACAACTTGAAATACAAAAAAATAATTTACTAGAAAATACGTCGTTTTTAGGCTATGTTTCTCATAAAAAAGCAATTGAGTTTCAGAAAAAAGCACAAGTTTTGTTATTGTTGATACCTAATGTTGAGCATAATAAAGGGATTTTAACAGGTAAATTATTTGAATATTTAACAGCAAAAAGGCCTATTTTAGCAATCGGGCCAGAAGATGGCGATTTAGCAACCATTTTAAAAGAGACAAAGGCCGGATCTATTTCAGATTTTAATCATCCAGAAAAATTAAAAGTAGCAATATTACAATTTTATCAACAATACAAAACAGAGGGTTTAAAAGTTTCCACTTTAGATATCAATCAATATCATAGAAAAGAATTAACGCAACAATTGGCGACAATCATTAAAAATTTATAAAGTAAATGGGTATTGTTTTAAAGCAGTCTTTTAGAAATACTATTATTATTTATGGAGCATTTTTGGTGGGTGGTATCAATACCATTGTTTTTTATCCTAGAATTTTAAAATCTGAATTTTATGGTATGGTAACCTTTTTGTTGTCTGCTTCTAATTTAGTCATGCCCTTAACTGCATTTGGAATTCAATATACTATTGTAAAGTTTTTTTCGTCTTACAATACAAAAGAAGAAAAAGACAAGTTTTTATCTTCAGTAATATTTTTGCCTTTATTTATCGCGCTACCACTCGGTTTTATGTGGGATTATGCTCATGATTGGATTATGAGTAGAGTTACCAAAGAAAATGAAATTATAGAAAGCTATACTTTTTCTATTTACTTAATTGC
>NZ_CBFHJT010000058.1:0-20671 GCF_965656025.1 Polaribacter sp. | reverse complement strand
TTACTAACAAGACTCATAAAAAAGGGTCTCATTTGATTACTATTTGAAATTTTGTAATACACTTCATTATCAAAATTCACTAATTCTCCTTTTACATTTAATGCAGTGTTTTCTGCAATATTCTTACCTAAATAAATAGTATTCTTGGTCATTATAAAATCATACTTAAAACACATCAAAAGACGTGAAAAACATTGTTTTTATTTTTAATTTTGGATTCTTTATTCTTACTTTATTTGTAAACTCTTACATAATCAACAATCATGGTTTGTGGAAAAACAGTATTTGAGTCTGGGTTTTCTAAAAAGTTTCCACCAACTGCTAAATTTAAAATTATATAAAATTGGTTGCTATTGAATACCCAGTTTGTACCATCTGGTAAATCTGCTGGTGTAATTTGATTGTACAATACATCATCTACATAATAATTGATGTAGTTTTCTCCCCATTCTATCCCAAAAACATGAAAGTCTGTATCAAATCTGTCATTTGTTAATTCGTAACTTTTTGTTATCGGATTCCCTCCAGAATACCCTGGTCCATGTACACTCCCATGAGTAATGGTTGGCTCTTGACCTCTATACTCCATAATATCAATTTCACCAATATTTGGCCAAGTAACTGTACCATTAGCGTCATCACCTAACATCCAAAAGGCTGGCCACAAACCTTTACCCCAAGGTAATTTAATACGAGCCTCAAATCTTCCATATTTAGTTTCGTACAAACCTTTGGTTAAAATTTTAGCTGAAGTATAGTTAGACCCCATAAAGGTTTCTCTGTTAGCAGTAATGTGTAACATGCCATCTTTTACAATTATGTTTTCTGAACGATCTGTATAATATTGCAACTCATTGTTTCCCCAACCTGGAATTCCTTGTGCAGAACCATCACCAAGATCAAAAGCCCATTTACTGCTGTCTAATGCTCCATTCGTATCAAATTCATCTGCCCAAACTAATTCAGATTTTGTCGTAACTGTTTGTGTTTCTCCATTTTCGCAATTTGAAAAAAGTAATATTCCAAACGCCAATAATGATAAACGAAGTTTTGATTTATTTATATTCATAAAATTCATTTTTTTTGTTTTAAGTTTTAAAATCTATCTTCTATTTATGGAAATAAATATTATCTAAAAATATGGTTCCATTTCCATCAAATTTCATTTGAATTATATCTGCTAAATCTACAGGAGAAAAATCAGTTAATGGAATCTCTAAGCTTACCCAACCTGAATTTGTTGGTACTGCTAAAGGTTTTGCTTTTTCTACAGGACCTGTACTAATTAAAAAAGTATTTAAGGATGTTGAATTTGTACTATAATAGTCTATATGAAGGTGTGTCATCCCTGTAACATCTTGAGCTGAACCAAGTTCTATCCCCTGATAATTTAAACTAGTATATTTAAGCGTATTATTTCCAGCAATCATTTCTTCAGTAACTACTGTTGCCTGACCCCAACTTGGATTTAAATTTGTACCAGCAACGTCTGTATAAGCATCACTAAAAATAGAAATTACATCTGAAGCAGTTACTGTTGGTGTAGGTGCTGCCACAGATGGTGTGGTTGGTATTTCATAGAAATACATATTATCTATTAAAACATCTTGTATTGTAGCATCTGTAACTAAAACAATTTGACCTAGATTAGCTCTATTAGCCAGTCCATTAAAGTCTGATAATTTAAAATCGAAACTTACCCAACTACCTTTTGTTAAATTTGATCCACCAATACTAATGCTTCCATTTGAATCATCGCCTCCACCAAAAGTATCATCTGAACCAATATCTTGTAATCCTATTCTGATAAAATCTCCTGGACCTATATCTTCTTGAACTTGAATATCGATATGAAAATTAGTCATTGAAGATGCATTTACTGTAGGTACGTTTATATGAAATTCTACACCTACATAGTTTAAGGATTTGTAGTTGATAATTTCATTACCATTAATATTAATATCATTCTGACCTTGTGTTGTTGAACCTCCCCAATAACCATTGTAATGATCTACTGCTATGTTTGTAAAAGCATCACTAAATACAGATATAACATTTGCTGCATTTTGAGTTGGTGTTGGTGCAGGTGTAAAATCTCCTAAAGATTCTAAAGTATATTTACCTTGAGCGTCTAAACCATTTAATGTAGCTGTAATTTCTGTGTTACCAGCACCTGTAACTGTAACTTTACCTGTAGCATCTACAGAAGCTACATTTGAATTCGATGATAAAAAATCGAAATAATAAGGAGAAGCAACAACCTCTTTATCTGAACCATCAGGTAAATTAAAAGTTTGACTTAAACCATTTAAAGTAATAACTCCACCAATAAAAGTTTGTTCTGTTCTCTCTTCCCCATTTAATATTTTTGGTCTTGGTTGTGCTATCGTTCCTAATTTTTCAAATTTTAATTCGTCTACCCAAAAAGTATAACCAAAACCATTTGTAGCTTGTGTACCAGCTGCATATCTAAACATCCCTCTTTCTTGAGTTAATTGAGAAGCATCTGGAATAGGAATGATCACTTTTTGCCATGAAGTGCCTACAGAGGTGTTTTGAATTGTAGCTACGTATTTATTTTCTAAAAAATCTTCACCAAAGCCAAATTCGCCAATAGAAACACCTTGAGATGCTTTTACCCAAAATGTTAATGCATCATACTTGCTTAAATCTCTGCCAGCTCCATCAATTCTGAATATTGCACCTGCAAAATTACCACTAGGATCATCTCCATTTGGAACATCGAAACGCATAGAAGCAGTACCTAGGTATGCCTCGTTTTCATCTACAGACCAAGCAGTTGGTTTAGAACCACCATATGGAAAGTAAAAATCGGTACCCATACCAACTGGTGAATCTATAAATACGTCTGCGGATGACGAAAAAACTGCAACAACTGCTTCATCAGAAATCTCTCTTTCGCAACTTGCAAATAAGATTAGAAATAAACCAAGAAAAGGTATTATTCTAAAATTAATGTTTATTATTTTTTTCATCTTTAATGTTTTATAAGTTATACTTTCTTTTTATCTATAAAAATATATGTTGTCTAAATAAAAGTTTGTTAAAGCAGAAAAGTTGATGTTTTCAAAAATAATTAATCCCACATTGTTTTTAGTTGTAAGACTCGTTAAAGGAAACTCAACAGTTATCCATGAATCAGCAACAATGCTTGGAGATTTTCTTACAAATAGTTGCTGTCTAGTATCATCATTACCTCCATTTACTTTATCTGGCCCGAAGTCTACCAAAGTTACCAGGAAATCAAAATTAGATGGCACCGCATTTGGTATGTACATGTTGAAATGAAGGTTAGGTTTGTTTGTTAAATCTATAGTAGGGTTTGCAAATTGTATGCCTACAAAATTAAAGTTCGTGTAATTTAAAAAATTATCTCCATTTATACTGAAATCTGCAGATTGAGTTGTTTGGTAGGGTTGCCAATATCCGTTAAAAAAATCTATTGGAGTGCTTGAATAGTAATCACTAAAAATAGAAATAACATCATCTGAACTTCTTGTTGGTATAGGTGCAAAAACAAAATCTCCTACTGAGTTAATTGTTAAGGAACCTTTTGCTTGATTATTGCCAAGTTTAGCTGTAATAACCGCTCTACCAGCAGATAGTATTTCAACTACACCAGATTCATTTACACTCGCTACACTTGGGTTAGAAGACGCAAATGTAAAATAACCTGGAGCAGAAGATATGATAATATCTTGACCAGAACCCAAGTTAAAAGTTTGATTTAAGTCTGCAATATTTATATTAACACCTATAAAAGTATTTACAGAAATATCATCTCCGTTTAAGATAGATGGTCTTGGTTGTGCAATAGTTCCTATTTTTTCCCATTTTAATTCATCAATCCAAAAGGAATAACCATCTCCATTCTCTGGCCCTTCTGCATACCAAAACATCCCTTTCTCTTGTATTAATTTTACTGCATCAGGAACTGGAATTGTATATTTCACCCAATTTGTTGTTAATCTTAAACCTCTTTTGCTTACTTGAAATTTATTTTCTCCAAAATCTTGTCCAAAACCAATATCATTTATGGTTGCGGCTTTTGATGCTTTTGCCCAAAAAGTTAATGCATTATACCCTGTTAGGTCTCTACCACCATTATCATCCCTAAAAATTGCCCCTGCATAAGAACCTTCAGGATCTCCTTCATTTGGTATATCAAACCTCATTGATGAAGAACCTAAATATTTATTTTCTGTATCTACTGAAAAAGCTTCAAATTTAGAGTCTACAAAAGGATAATATTCTAATCCTGAACTAAAAGAGTCTGAAAAAATTTCTTGTCTACTTGAAAAAGAACTTAACACTGCATCATCAGAAATTTCTCTAGTACAAGCAATAGATAAAAGTCCTAATAGTATTAGAAATTTAGGTTTAGTTATATGTATGTTTTTTATCAACTTCATTAATAAGGCTTTATTTACCAATGTTTATATGAATATATGTTCTAATTTCCCACTCTGAACCATTTGGAAAACCAACTGGACTGATAGTTGGTGCTGCAGAAAATACAGTAGCTGTATTATTTGGTGAGTATCTTGGTGAAAATTCGTTTAACGAACGCCAAGTACCCATAATACCTACTTTTGTATCTGGTAAAATAAACCAATCTGGTTTGCCTAATGATGTAGAAACATCTAACACCATTTGTAATGGAAAAGTTAAGTTGAAATCTCTATGATAATCAAAAGGCCCCCAGTCGTTCACTTTTACCATTCCTGTTACTTTCATTTTATTAAATATCATTCTTAGATCTGCTCCACCTCTATAAATGGTTCTGTCACTATCGCCATTAGCCTGTGCTGTACCATAATATAAATTTGCTACCAAACCTAAATCTGTATGTACTTTAGAAACCATTCTTGAATGTATTTCCCATAAATCTTGTGCTGGCGCTGATTTAGAAAAAGCAAAGTAAGATCTGTTTGCTAAAAACCCGATTGCTGCATCTTGTGTTGTTGGTAAATGACGGTATACAAACCCTAAGTTAAATGCAAATTTTGCATCTTCTGCTTTATCATTATCCCACTGATACATGTAAGTGGCTGGTGTTGGATCATAAGTAAAAAGAAGTTCACCTGCTGTTGTTTCTCTATTACCACCTCTTACCGAAAAAGGATCATCTACCCAGTTTCTTAATCGTCCAGGAGCATTAACATCATTCGGCATTGGATCTACTAATGGTTTTTGATATAAGAAGTTGGGTGCTATTTGAAATTTACCGCCAAAGTTATATGCAATACCAGTTAAGAAATTACTCATATTTCTGCTACCAGAATCTTTCAATCTCCATCCAGTGAAAGTTAACGTTGGGTCTACACCACCATTAGCTACTAAGCCCATTACAGAACCTTGGGCATACCAATTAAAGCCACCATTTGTGTAGGTTACTTTTGCTTTACCACCCCAATTGTCTTTAGATTTAATTTTATCATTAACAACTTGTCCATTATCATCAATATCTTGATAAACCCTACCATTTAATGGTCTACCTGCCCAAATTGCTCCTAAAGTCCAACCAAAATGTGTACCTTTCTTTTCGAATGCTATAGTTGCTCTTTCTGTTGGTAAAGCTGGTATTACACCAGATCTTGCTTGTTCTGGATCTAAAATACGATTTCCATCTTCATCGATACCATCGCCATTTACAATATCTTTATGATAAACTGCTGAAAAATCTAACCCAAGCATTTTTCTTTGGTATTTTAACAACACTGCTGGATTTGCTCCCCACCAAAGTTGTGGTCCAAATGCAGCTTTTAAACCATTTAAAACTCCTTTTCCATCTACCTCTACACCTAAAACTTCCCCATTATAAATATCTAAATTTGGGCCGTAATTTGCTTCTGGATACAATCCAAAGAAATCTCCTTCATATCCCCAATGATAATGACCTGTTCTATAAAAACCTCTCATATCAAAATCTTTTGCATTCCACTCAAAAGAGGCATTATAAACTCTTAACCTGTTATTATCAGTAAGAGTTAATGGTCCGTTTGGAGAATCTACTTGAATTGGTCTCCCTACATTTTCATAAAAAATATCATTTATAGGATTACCTGCTACATTACCAAGTATATTAAAGTTAACCTCTGCCTTCATATTGTTAGAAGGTCTACCTTGAACACCTATGTAGTAAGATTGCATATGGTCAAAACCTTGTCTGTCTGGATACACTTGCCCCGTACCATCTGCCGTTTCTGGAGTGGTCAACAAAGAACCTCCTGTATTAAAAGTTGTAAATTCTGCTCTTAAATTAGATAAAGATAATTTCTCTGTACCACCAACTGAAGCTTTATCTCCTCTAGCTCTTAAAACGGCAGCCATTAAATTAATTTTTTTGAAATGATTTTCAAATTCTGTAACATTACTTTTAAAAGGATTAAACTCGTGTACCTCTTTAAGGGCATAATAAGATGCTCTTGGGTATAAAGTATATAAACCTCTTATATCTGTAGGTCCTTTTGCTGCAATACCAAACCATTCTTCGTTCATATTTTTATCACCTGGTTTGGCTTGATCTAAACTGTAACCATTACTTGGCCAGTTTGCTTGGGTATCATGTATATCTGCATTTTTTCTTTCATCAAAACCTGATTTAAACCAACCATCACTTGATTGAAAAGTAAAACCACCTAAAGAGTTTTGAGCTTTTCCTAAACCATAAGCATTTTCATAAATTTCTTTCCAGTTACTAACCATATAATGCGCTTGCATTAATTGGTCTTCTTTATTATCTCTTGCATTAAAAGCATCTGAACCAAACTCTGTAAATAGTATTGGTTTATTAAATTCTTTATTTACTCTATCAAAAGCGTCAACAAAAGATTCACCACGATACATATTAGTTCCGTAAATATCTATGTCTTTACATTCTGATGCAACTATGTCTAAATACAATAAATCGCCATTACAGATACCTATTGGATGATTTTTATCAACCGCTTTCATTGCTTTGGTAGCATCATTAAACAATTTATACATTGCTCTAGCTTCTGCTCTTTTGGCTTTATCTTGGTCATTTATAACTATCCCTTCATCAGTCTCTGCTCCTTCCCATGTAAGGTGATAATTATTTTCGTTACCTAACATAAACAATAATAGACCAGGAGTATTTTTATAAGTATTCGCCATCTTAACTGATTCTGATATAAGATGTTTACGAACTTTAGGATCGCCATATTTTGTCTTTGGATACCAAATACCATCAATTGTAAGTCCATAAGCACCAAACTGATGATTAATCATTGTGTAAATACCAAAATTCTCATACATATACTTAATCCATTTTGGAGGAACACCTATGTAAGTTCTAATAGCATTAACTCCCATATTTTGCCAAAGTGGCATTTCGCCATCTAATCCAGCTTTAATAATGTCATCTGGTTTTTCCCAAAATTTAGCGTCTAAAACATTATATCCGATTGGAACATAATCCCAGTTGATACCATTTACAATAAAATCTTTTCCGTCAACTACTAGTTTAAAACCTTTAGCATCTTTTGTTACTGCAACCTTATTAGTTTGCGCACAAATAGTAGTAGTAAATAATAAAAGTGCTAATCTTAATAATTTTTTTTTCATAATTTGTTTAGTTTATTGGTACTCAATTTAATTCTTAGAAATATTTAAAATAACGATATATAAGAATTAGCTTAATAAAAATTTGAATATGATAAAAATAATGTTTAAATATTGATAAAACAACAAAATACACCGCTACAAAAAGCATACATTGTAAAAAAATTACATTATTATTTAGTAATTATTAGCTATACATTGACTTTATTGTAAATAAAGAAAACTGATTTTAATAACATTGTTGAGGTATTGTATAGGTTAAATTTAGAAATGAATGGTTTTTGTTAATGACTAATATTAAGTCTATTAAGTCAAAAAACTAAAAACAACCCTCTAAAATAAAATTACAACTTCATTAAAATGAGTTAATTGTAAATTAATACAACTATACGGTCCTATTTCATTAAAATATATAAGCTTGCTTTTCTACAGCTTTAAAATTTAATGATATCTTTAAAAGTAAAATAAAGTTAAAAAGGATTTGATAAAGATATTATCAAATCCTTTTTTTTAGTTTTTGTGCAATCTCTTAAATTTTACTCTAAAACAATTATAAACCACCAATCAAATTCTGAGTTTCCATCAGTAGTTCTAATAATCATTTCATTTGGTGTATCTCTATCAAATATTTGATAAGTATGATTACCGCCAGTATAATATCCTATAAAACCTATACCAGATAAACTTATAGTTTCTATACCTCCAGGTGCTGTTAATGTAAAACTTTCTGTATAATCTGAATAAGCAAAATTTAATACATCTGCTCCGTCTAATGTACCTGAGGTATTAGCTCCTAAATCATTTACAATTAAAGGATCTCTACCAAAAACATCTCCGTTTGTTACATGCTGAAAAGTACCGTCTGAGCTAAAAATAAAACGATCATCGTACATACCAACACCCGCTTTTTCATCTGGACCTGCTCCATACCACTCCGTAGGTACAGAACCACCAATTGGACCTAAACCAAAATGCCCTGGTTTAGCGGACTGAATTTTCCAAGTTCTAGAAGTAACCGCATTTGGATTTGCTGGGTCAAAGCCATATAGTTTTGATATTAATTCTACTGGTGGTGAGTATGTAGATAAAACCTCTACCTGAATCGTTTTACTAGAACTAACACCTGCTGTACCAGAAGCTACTACAGTAACTGTATAAGTATTTAAACCTATGGTACTAAAACTAATTGTATTTTTTCCTGATAAGGATACGGTTTCTACACCATTAAACACATACTTGTATGAAACTGCATTATCTGCTGTTGCTGTAAAATTTACGACACCACTTCCATCTCCATTTGGATTATTTGCATCCGCTCCAACAATTTCTGCTGTAACTTGAATATTGGAAGGTGTGATTATCTCTCCAAAAGAATAGTCATTTTCTTGACAGCCGTAAAATAAAGCTGTCAATGAAAATAAGATTATACTTAATTTTTTCATTTTTTTCATTTTTAAATATTTTTAATAATAATTAACATTATCAATATATGCTGTAACAGTATCGTTATTATTCTCTCCATTTACTTGAATTACAACTTTGTCTAAATCGGCTCTATCAATTGGGTCTGGATCTACACCATTATTATTTAAATTTATCCAATTATCATTAACAAAATCAAACGTAACTAATTGCCACTGATCTAATACAATATCTTTAATTATTTCTGTTTGTGTTTGCCAAGAATTACCCCCTAAATCGCTATTTTGTAATTTTAAAGAGACTTGATTGTTTTGACTACCAGATATACTAGATGATGGTACATAAATCATTATTGAAAACACATTTTTATCTGCAAGATTAAATTTTTCTGAAACTGTAAAGTTAACGTTTGCATATTGACCTCCTGTATCTGTATATTCTAATACTGTTGATGAATTATTTTCTGAATTCATAAAGGGATTTGCAAAAGAAGTATCTGCACCTGCAGCATCTCCTACCCAAGCAGGAATTGTACCAAAACCTTCGAAACCATCTTTAACAATTGGTGCTGTTTCTGGCACTTGTGCTAAACCATAATAAAAATCATCTATATAACCAGTAACAGCATCGTTGTTGTTTTCTGAGTTTAATTGAATAACGACTTTATCTAAATCTGTACGATCTACTGGATCAGGATCTACCCCATTATTATTTAAATTAATCCAATTATCTGTTTCGAAATTAAATGTAACTGTTTGCCATTCATCTAAAACAATGGTTTTAATTATTTCTGTTTGTGTTTGCCAAGAGTTTCCTCCTAAATCACTATTTTGTAATTTTAATGAAACTTGATTTGGTTGGCTACCTGTAATACTTGATGATGGTACATAAAGTTTGATAGAAAATACACTTTGCCCGTTTTTTAAATCAAATTTACTTGGTGATGTAAACTGTATGTTTGCATACTGTCCTCCTGTGTCTTTGTATTCTAAAACATTACCAGAAAAGTTACCTGCATTGTTAAAAGGGTTATTAATAATAGCTGCTCCTGCAGCATCACCAGAAAAATCAGGAATATTACCATTACCCTCAAAATCATCTGATAATAATGGTGGTGATGCACCTGTTGGTGGTTTATGAAAATAAAGATTATCTATAAAAACAGTACCTGAACCCACAAACTTAAATTGTTTTAAGGTATTTATTGGTAAACCTTGGTCTGTAAAATCTGTCATTGGAATATCAAAACTATTCCATTCATTTACAACTAATTGTTTTGTTACAAACCTTTCATCTGCTGGCTGAACACCATTAGGTAAAGGATAAATATCTATACTTGTAGCATCTGCAGTCCAAATATCTATGTGTAACATTTCCATACTTGAGGCATCAATTTCTGCACCTATATCTATACCTTGATAATTTAAATTGCTATATTGAATAATAGCATCTCCATTTAAATCGTATGCAGTATATTGTGTTTGTTGCCCCCAATTAGGATAAAAATTAGAACCTGCTACATCTGTGTAAGCATCACTAAATATAGAAATTACATCTACATCATTTCTACTAGGAGGGTTAGATGCAGAAGCTATTGGTGCTAAAATTTCAGTAACTTCGAATTCTTCTGTATATTCTGTAGTTGCTATTGCTCCCCCTTTTGCTGTAATTTTTACAGAATAAGTACCCGCTGTTTGATATTGATAAGTAATAGTTTCTCCTATGTTTCCTGTAGCTACTGGTTGTGCTACTCCTGTTTCACCTGAATCAAATTCAAATATCGTTGCAAAATCTGCATTTGCTGTTACGCTTACTTGTTTTGTAATAGCTGCATCGTTTTCTAAAACAACCGTTAAATTTTGTGGTGCTTTAAAAGAGACAACCAATTGTTCTATTGCTTCAGCTTCTTCTCCTTTTAAATTTAATGCAACTATTTTTACATCATAAGAACCTTCTGCATAAGTATGTTGTATATTTTTACCTTGTACAACTTCTACTGGGTCTGTTGTATTGTCTCCAAAATACACTTTAAAACTTGTAGCACCATCTGCAGTTGGAGATATGGTTACTAATCCTGTATTGTCTTGAGTTATATCAAAAGTTGCAGACACGTTTGTTGGTGGTGCAATTGCATCTATAAATGATATATCTCTTAAATTATCTGTACATGCAGCAACTACAAAAAGCACAAATAATGTTTTGAATATAATTTTTATTTTTTTCATTTTTTATATTTTTTAGTATTGTGGATTTTGAGGCCAACGATTTCCTGCTAATTGAATCTCGATTGCGGGTATTGGGAATACTTCGTGTTTGCCTGAAACAAAACCGTTGATTTCTTGAGCAGCTTTTCCTGTTCTTACTAAATCGAAAAAACGGTGTCCTTCTCCCACTAATTCTACTCGTCTTTCTTGTAAAATATTTTCATATAACACATTACCCGTTGCAGTAATGTTATTAGCTGTATTGCCAAAAGCTCTTTCTCTAACTCTATTTAAATAGGTTTGTGCTTTTGCATCATCTGGATTTGTTCTTTTATTAAAAGCTTCTGCAGCCATTAATAATACATCTGCGAAGCGTATTGCTCTGTAGTTATTTGGGTTTGTTAAATTTCTGTCTCCTTGCGCATCAGTACTTCTTGTTCTAGGGATATATTTTCTATTAAAATAACCTGTATGCTCATAACCCGTTCCAAAAGTAGCACCTGTTGCAGTTGCCCAAGCTTCTATATCTAAAATTGCTACGTCTTTTCTTAAATCTCCAGCTTCAAAAGCATCTACAACTTCTTGTACCGGTACATTAAAACTAAATCCTGATGAAAAATCTGGACCTGTATAATTACGAACGCCACTAAAACCTACAGCTACATTACCTTCGCTACACTGTAAACAACCAAAACCTGCTCCTTGTCCTTCAAAATATTGAACCTCAAAAACAGATTCGATATTATTTTCTCCAACTTCTTCAAAAATAGTGTTGTAATCTGTTACTAAATCATATGTATTACTGGTAATAACAGCTTCTAAAGCACCTGCTGCTTCATCATATTTTTGTTGATATAAATATGCTTTACCTAATAATGCTTGCGCTGCTCCTTTTGTAACTTTACCCGGTGTACTTTGTACTGCTGGTAAATTATCTGCAGCAAAAATTAAATCTGCTTCTATTTGTGCATACACATCTGCTGCTGGTGTTCTATCTATAGTAAACTGCTCACCAAACTGAATTCTTTTATCTACAGCTAAAGGAACGTCTCCAAACCATTTTACCAATTCAAAATAGTAATATGCTCTTAAAAATGTTGCTTCTGCAATAATCTGGTCTTTACCAGCAAAATCTGTTTTATCCTTGAATTCTAAGATATAGTTTGCTCTATTTACTCCTGCATACATCCAACTCCAAATATCTCTTAATTGAGCATTTAAAGGAGTATGTACCATATCGTCTACTTCCTGTATACCTAGAACATCTGTAGCACTTTCTCCACCAGCTAGGGTATTGTCTGATGCAATCTCACCTAATAATACATTTAAATATGTAGATTGCAATAAATCATACGCCCCAATTAAAGCATTTTCGTAATCTTCTTGGGTGTTAAAAAAGTCTTCTGAGTTTTCTGAGGTAGGTTTTACATCCACAAAATCATCACTACAAGAATAGTTTATAGTTAATATTAGTATAAAAACTAAAAGTATTTTTATGTTTATTTTTTTCATTTTATTATTTTTTAAAAATTAACATTTATTCCAAATTCAAAGGTTTGTGGACTTGGATAAAAACCTTGGTCTATACCACCACCAATTGGTGCTCCATTAGATGTTGTTGGGTCAAAACCTCTGTATTTAGTTAGTGTTAATAAATTACTACCGGTAACATAAAATCTAACCTTATCAAATTTTAATTTTTCTAACATTTTTTCTCCAACGCTATACCCTAGTTGTACACTTTGTAATCTTAGGAACGAACCATCCTCTACATAAAAGTCTGAGAATAATGTGTTACCTGTAGCGCCAGTTGTAACTCTTGGAAAAGAATTACTTGTATCTGGACCTGTCCATCTATCTAAATAATAGGTTGGTCTGTTTGTTAATGGTAAGTTTCTTTCGTAGTTTCTAACTATTTCGTTTCCTAATGATGCAAATGCGTAAGCATTAAAATCAATTCTTTTGTAATTAAAAGATAAATTTAAACCCATAGTTACATCTGCAATAGGATCTCCTATATAAGTTCTATCATCAGCATCTATAACACCATCGCCATTTTGATCTACAAATCTTAAATCTCCAGGGGCTGCATTTGTCTGAGTTGCATGTGCATCTACATCTGCTTGGGTCTGAAATAATCCGTTTGTTTTGTAACCATAAAAATACCCAATAGGAAAACCTGCTTCCATTCTTGATGGTGGTTCTTGACCAACTCCAAAGCTACCTCCTTCTATAATACCTGTTGAGTTACCAACAAAGGTTACTTCGTTATTTAAAGTTGTAAAATTGTAATTGATATTAAAGTTAAAGTCTTCAGAAACACTTTCTTTATATCCGATAGAAAATTCGAAACCTTCATTTACAACTGTACCTGCGTTTATTACTGGCACTGAAGAACCAGGAGCTGCAACACCAATTATACCTGAGGTTTGGGCTGATACTAATAAATCTTCTGTTGTTTTCTTAAAGTAATCTGCTGTAATATTTATTTTATTAAAAAATTCTGCATCAACACCAATATCTAAAGGTTTTTGCTGTTCCCATCTAATTTCTGGGTTTGCAATTGGACCTGGAGCAACTCCTAAAGCTAATTGGTTGTTAAAAACATATTCTGCTTCACCATTTAATATAGATACAAACCTAAAACCAGGAATTCTCTCATTACCAATAATACCATAACTTGCTCTTAACTTTAAAAAACTAATAACATCAGATTCTTCTAAAAAATCTTCTTCTGAAGCCACCCAACCAATAGAAGCTGTTGGGAAAAAACCAAATTTATTTTGAGGTCCAAAGTTAGAAGAACCGTCTCTTCTTAAAACAGCAGATACTAAATATTTTCCATCATACCCATACTGAAATCTTCCAAAATAAGATAGTAAACGACTGTCAAAAGATAAATTAGAACCTCCATTATTATTTTTAAAAATTTCTAATCCATTTCCATTTAAAACTGTATTACCAATTTGTACATCATTTAAATTATTACCTTGAGCTCCACTTGTTAAAATGGTTTTAAAACGTCCCATTGTTTTTGAAACAGACATACCAACCATTGCTTTTACATCATGCACATCATCATAAACTCTCTCGTATTTAAATAAAGCATCAAAAATATGATCATAAAAACTTTGTTGAAAATCTACAAATGTCGGCTGATCTACATTAAAAACATTTCCATTTCCGTAGTTATATAATTTGTTATAAGTATTAGAACTTGCTAACGAGTAATTTGCTTGAAACCTTCCTTCTGCAGAAAAATAATCTGCGAATTGATAATTTAAACGGTAATTACCTGAAATTTTGTTAACCCAAGATCTATTTTCTGCATTGTCTATTTGTGCTAAAGGGTTTGCAACTTCTATACCCGTTCCAACTCCTGGGGGTTGAGAAAAATCACCATTCGTATAAACAGGAGTAGTTGGTGGCATATTTATAGCATTAAACAAGACAGAACCTAATGTATTTTCAATTAAATTTTTCTTGTTTGTGTTTGTATAAATTGTTGATGAACTAAACTTTAATTTATCTGTGATATCCGTATCATAATTAAACCTTAAGTTGCTTCTATTAAAATTTGACTTGCTTTTACCAACGATACCATCTTGACTAAGAACTGATAAACCTAAAGAATAAGTAGATTTTTCAGTTCCCTTGTTCAAAGTATAATCAACACTAAACAAAGGTGCTGTTTGAAAAACATTATTTTGCCAATTTGTTCCTTGTCCTAAATTAGATACATTCGAAAAAGGTAAAGCCTCTCCATTTGCAGCAAAAGCTTCATTTGCTAAAAGTGCATACTCAGTAGCATTTAATAGCGGTATTTCTCTTGTAGTCTGTTGAAAACCAATTTTCATATTTAAAGTTGATTTTACAGCTGTATTTTTTCTACCAGATTTAGTTTTTACTAAAATAACTCCATTAGCAGCTTGCACACCATAAATACCAGCAGTTGCATCTTTAAGTATGTTTATAGACTCAATATCTGATGGGTTTACAACACTTAAATCTTCTATTCTTCTACCATCTAATAATATTAATGGTCTACTATCTCCGTTTGTAGAGACACCACGAATTCTAATATTTGAGGCAGCACCGGGAGAACCCGAAGATTGGGTAATATTTACCCCAGCTACTTGTCCTTGTAATGCTTGTTCAATCCTTGTGGGCTTTAAATCTTCTATAGTAGCACTAGAAACTATAGAAACTGCACCAGTTACTTCCTTTTTTCTTTGAGTACCATACCCAATTACTACAATCTCATCTAAAGATTCTGCTGCTTCTTCTAAATTTACAGTCATACTTTCTTTAGTTACAGCCACTTCTTTTGGGGCAAAACCCAGATAATTAAAGACTAAAATAGCACTACTTTCAACTTTTTGTAAGCTAAAAAGCCCGTCAAAGTCAGTTTGAGTTCCAATAGTTGTTCCTTTAATTAATATGCTCACTCCTGGAAGAGGGTCTCCAGTTTTGGCATCCTTAACAACTCCTTTTACATTTATTGTTTGTGAGTAAGCACTTAAACCAATAAGAAAAAAGAGTAATATTGTAATTATTTTTTTCATGAAATTAAAGTTATTTTTTGTTTGTGTTAAAATTACATTGAAAAAATTATTATAATGATAATTTATACCTCAACAAAAAACATACAATTCAAATAAAATAGTAAAAACAGTCAAATCACTAATAATACAAGGCCTTAAGAAAGTATAAAGAATTACCCTAAAAAGATGCTATCTTACCTTTTCAGGGTTTTTGTTGTGGTTTTGTTGTGGTAAAAAACGGATTTGTAGTGGAGTTACAATTCTAAAATATAATTTGTTAAGTTAGAATCGTGAGGTAAATTCATCTTTTTTCTTAATCGATATCTTTTTACCTCTACACTTCTAGGAGAAATATTAAGTAATGGTGCTATTTCTTTTGAGGAAAGGTTTAATCTAAGATATGCACAAAGCCTTAAATCGTTTGGAGTTAAGTTTGGATGTTTATCTTTTACTTTTTTTAGGAAGTTTTTATCTGCATTGTTAAAGGCTTCTTGAAACATTTTCCAGTCATCTGAATTATTTAGATTTTTATCTATAATTTTAATCACTTTTGGTATGTTCTTCTCACCACCATCAACCAATTCGGTTTTTATAGTACTTAAGAATTCATTTTTCTTAATCATATTCATGGTAGAAGAAGCCAATTCTCTATTTTTACTTTCGATATCATTTCTAAGCTTATCATTATTTAATTTAATAATTTGCTGAGAACTTTCTAATTCTTTTAATTCAGATTCTTTTTTTGCTTTTTCTAACAAGTCTTCTCTTTGCTTTTTATAATATCTTTTTGACGCTATATGAACTGCATAAAATGCCAAAAGTGCTAAAAATGAATATAATACTATTAATGGATTAGAGAAATACCATGGTCTTTTAATTTTAAAATTAAATATATCTATATTTTCACTTACTTTATTACCAATTATAGCTTTAACTTTAAGTTTATAATTACCAGATGGTATATTTTCAAATAAAATAGAATTAACCGTAGATGGTTCGCTCCAACTTTTATTTAAACCTTCTAGTTGATACTGATATTTTGTTGTAAGTATTTTTTCGAAATTTGGAACACTAAAAAAGAACTCTAAATTATTATCATTGTTATTTAATATTGCTTTTTTAGATACATTTAAATTTGTTTTTTTACCATCCGTTTTAAAACTCTTTATTTTATTTAAATATATACTGAAATCTTTCGGCTCTGTATAATTATTTAAATTTAACTCTAAATAGCCATTAGAAGTACCTATCAAATAGACATCTTTAGACACTTGAATTATGTTTTCATAACCAGGAGCAGCTTTTGGTATGTTTTCTGAAATAAAGATTGTATTAATTTCTGGCTTACTACTTAATTTACCAGGTGTTAAATATTTAATATTATCCTTAGAAAAACACCAAACTTTATTACTAGAATCATTATGAATTAATTTTGCGGATATAAATGATTTCTTTGAAATTAGCTTGCTAAATACACTATCTTTTTTAAAAGTATCTTTCATTTTATCGTACGCAAATACACCATTCTTATTCCCGTATAAAATTTTATTTTTGTATGCTATAATACTCGAATGTGGGCTTTTTTCTAAAGATTTTTCTTTTTTGATATTAGTAACTAATTTATAATCATTATCTAAAGTTAATTTAAAAACCCCTTTATACTCATGATTTACAAATAGTGTGTTTTCATCTGCTAAAACTATATATTTACTAGAATTATTAAAACCGTCTACCTTGTTTTTAAATATCCACTTTACACCTTTCTTTTGTAAAATATATAAACCATCGTAAGCACCCAATAAAATGGTTTTACTATCTATTTTTAATAAATCCCAAACACCTTGATTATTAAATAAGTATTCTGCAGAAAAATTATTAATTATGAACGCCCCAGAATCATGACCGCAAAAAAGAATATCATCTATTATTTTTAAACTCCAAACTTGACCTTGCGTATTTTCTATAAATTGAAAATTATCGTTTGAATTTAGTTTTCTATAAAAAAGACCTTGATTTGTTCCTAAATAAAGATTTTCATTATAGACTATAGAAGTATAAATTGTTCCTAGAAAATCACTTTTTTTATTGTAATTTTTAAAGTGTGAGTTGTTATTTATACAGTTTATACCATTATCTAAACCCAACCAAATATTATTATCAACATCCTCGAAAACAGATAATATTGTATTATTACTTAAACCTGATTTTTGATTTATCTGATAAATCTGATTGCCCTCTTCATCTAAATGAATTAAACCATTAGAAATGGTACCTAAAGCCAAACTTTTATTTTTTAATTGAACTGCACTGTATATTGTTTTGTTTTTTAAATATTCATTTGAAGAAGTTTTCCATTTGGTTGGTACATTCTCTTTTAAAAAATAAAAGCCATTTTTTTGAGTAATAAAAACCAACCTATTATCCTTTTTAAAAATATTTACTATAAAATTTTCTTTTATGATAGCATGATTTGAAACCAATTTAGAAGAACCATTTTCAATTTTAAAAAGACCTACTTTATCTTCTTGAAAATAAATTACACCATCTACTTTAGCAAATAAATTTATCTCTCTTTCTGCAGAATCAATAATTTTAACAGTCTTAGTTTCTAAGTTGTATAAATATATTCTTTGTAATGATTTAAAGAGCATCCAACCATCAATTTCTATAATACTCCAGATTTGTTCATCTTCTAACATTTCTAAGTTTTGTTCTTTTACAATAGACGTAAAATTTAAAACACCAAAATGATCTTTTTTCCAATAACCAAAATCTCTAAAAAAACCAGTAAAAATCTTATTATCAAAGCACTTAACAGATCTCATTATTGTTTCATTAGGTGTTGGATATAAATTCCAAACAGCACCATTAAACTCTAACAGTCCTTTGTTATTAGCAACATAAATATTTTTATTACCAGATTGCGATATATTCCAGTTTTGATTTTCAGCACCATATACATCTGTAGTAAACGTATTTATGATTGGTAACTCTTGAGCAGAAAAAGAAAATACAACAAATAAAAATAATAGTATTACAGATATACTTTTTTTTAGAAACTCCATAACTTTAAAATGTTTGGTTTAAAAACAAGATAACTAAATAAATATCAATTATTTACAGAAAACGAATAATAACCTTGTATAGTTTATTTTTAGTGAAATTAATTCTAATTTAACAATAAAACAAACTATAGCTAATTATTATTTAAAATTGCCACTAAAAATATTATTAATTTTAGTTATTTTTATAAAAATTTTTTTAATGAAATTAATAAAAAAACTAGGCATTTCTAACTTATTGATGTTAGTTTTGTGTGCACTTATAATTATTGTTGCAGAGTATCTTTTTTTATCAGGTAATAAATTACACGGTATATTTATAGGTCTTTGGGTACCAACCCTACTAGGTGTTATGATTTACCTAAAACTTGTATACCGTGAACGCAGATAACATAGTACTTTACTTTTCGATTTTTGTAGGAGTTTGCGTAATAATTTGGGCTGTTTTTATGATTAAAAATTTTAATAATTTAGATAAAAATTAATTTATCTTTTTTATACTAATTGCCAAACCACCACCTGCAGCTAATTTAAATTTTATTTTAGAAGTTTTTATAACCTCTTTGGTTTCTATGTTGATATCTAGAGGATTATCATTCCAATGTGCATTTTTGCCATCTTTATAGATTTTTATCTCATATTTCTGATTTTCATCTAAAAAGCTAAAATCTACTTCAATTTCTCTTGCGTTTTCATCTGTTATACTTCCTAAAAACCAATTTTCGGTTTTTCGTTCTTTTCTTGCAATGGTTACAAATTCTCCTACCTCTCCATGTAAAACCCTGGTTTCTAACCAATCTACACCTACATCTTTTATAAATTGTAAAGGTTCTGGATTTGCTTCATAATGCTCAACTAAATCTGCTGCCATTTGCACAGGACTGTAAATTACCACATATAAAGCCAATTGTTGTGCTAGAGTTGTATTTACTTGATTGTTATCTTTATACTCATTAAACTTAATGTTAAAAATACCAGGTGTAAAATCTATAGGACCTGCTAACATTCTTGTAAAAGCAACAATTGGCAAATGTTCTGGCGGATTTCCTCCATCACCAGACCAAGCATTAAATTCTTGACCTCGCAAACCTTCTCTAGAAATTATATTAGGATACGTTCTACGTAAACCTGTGGCTTTTATAGGTTCATGCGCATTTACTGCTACTTGATATTTTGCTGCTTTTATAGCTGCATTATTGTATTGATTTACCATGTATTGCCCATGATGAAATTCTCCTTTTGGTAATATTTTGCCCACATAACCAGATTTTACTGCATGCATTCCATATTTCTGCATCAAAGCATAAGCTCTATCTTGTTGCTTTTCGTACGTTTCTGTTGCTGCAGAGGTTTCATGGTGCATAATAATTTGAACTCCTTTTGATTTTGCATAGGAAGTAACTTCTTCCAAATCATAATCTGGATAAGGAGTTACAAAATCAAAAACTCCTTCTCTGTCTTCAAAACCAATCCAACGTTCCCAACCCGTATTCCAACCTTCTACTAAAACGCCTCCAATATTATTTTTTGCAGAAAAATCGATAAATCGTTTTACATTTTCGGTAGTTGCGCCATGTTTTCCATGTGCTTTACCTGTGTCTTTCCATTTGCCATCAACTATTTCCATTCCATAATCCCAAGAAGATTTTCCCAAATGCATTTCCCACCAAACTCCAGTGTATTTCATAGGTGTAAACCAAGAAACATCACCTAGTTTATTGGGTTCATTTAAATTGACAATTAAGTTCGATTCAATTAAATCTGGAGCATTGTCTGTTATTTGAATAGTTCTCCAAGGCGTTTTAAATGGCGCTGTTCTTTTAACTTTATA
>NZ_CBFHJT010000057.1:19017-20673 GCF_965656025.1 Polaribacter sp. | reverse complement strand
TAAGAACACCCTGCTCTCCTCGCCCTACCGCATATAAATGCGGTTGCTCTCGTAAATTAAGCTTCTTGTAATCCAGGGAATAATCAGAAGATATTGCGAAACCAATAGAAGGTAAAGCAAATAAACATTGGTATATGGCTTTTTATATTTCTTTAGCAGCAATGCTTTGGGGATTTGGCTGTATTTTTTACACTGTAGGAACAGGAATTGGAGTTTGGGGATTAAGCAAGAACATTGGATGGGCTTGGGATATCACTAACTTTGTATGGTGGGTAGGTATTGGTCACGCAGGAACATTAATTTCTGCAGTACTTTTATTATTCCGTCAAAAGTGGAGAATGGCCATAAACCGTTCTGCAGAAGCAATGACAATTTTCGCCGTTTTCCAAGCAGGATTGTTTCCAATTATTCACATGGGACGTCCTTGGAATGGTTATTGGGTAATGCCAATACCAAATCAATTTGGTTCTTTGTGGGTAAACTTTAACTCTCCATTACTTTGGGATGTTTTTGCAATTTCTACATATCTATCGGTTTCATTAGTTTTTTGGTGGACAGGTCTATTACCAGATTTTGCAATGATAAGAGATAGAGCCGTAAAACCTTTTCAAAAGAAAATATACGCATTATTAAGTTTTGGTTGGTCTGGTAGAGCAAAAGATTGGCAACGTTTTGAAGAAGTATCTTTAGTGTTAGCTGGTTTAGCAACTCCTTTAGTACTTTCTGTACACACCATTGTATCTATGGACTTTGCTACTTCTATCAACCCTGGTTGGCACTCAACAATTTTTCCACCTTATTTCGTTGCTGGAGCAATCTTTTCAGGATTTGCAATGGTACAAACCTTATTGGGTATTATGAGAAAGGTTACAAATATGGAAGATTATATTACACGTTTACACGTAGAATATATGAATATTGTAATTATCTTAACAGGTGGTATTGTAGCTGTAGCTTATGCAACTGAATTTTTTATAGCATGGTACACAGGATCACCTTATGAAAATTACACCTATTTATCTGTGGGTGCTGCAACAGGACCTTATGCATGGGCATTTTATTCATTATTATTCTTTAATATTTTAACACCACAATTATTATGGTTTAAAAAGATTAGAAGAAGTTTTATATGGTCTTTCATCATTTCAATATTTATTAATATTGGTATGTGGTTTGAGCGTTTTGACATTATTGCAATTGTTTTGAGTAAAGGACACTTACCTTCAACTTGGTGGCGTTTTGAGCCAACATTTGTAGATGTAGGTATCTTTATAGGAACTATTGGGTTCTTCTTTGTTCTATTCTTATTATATGCCAGAACTTTCCCAGTAATTGCGCAGGCAGAAGTAAAAACAATTTTAAAATCTTCTGGAGAATTCTACAAAAAGAGAAGAGCACAAGGTATTCCTACAAAACCAACAGTTGTTGTGGTTGATAAAACAATAAAGGAAGTTAATCCTGATAAAAATAAAAAAGAATAATTATGGAATCATCAAAAGTTATTCATGCATTTTATAATGATGACGAGGTTGTATTAGATGCAGTTAAGGCTGTTAAAGCAGATGGTCATCATATTGAAGAAGTATTTTGTCCTTTTCCAGTGCATGGTTTAGACAAAGCAATGGGTTTAGCCCCAACAAGATTAGCAATTACTTC
>NZ_CBFHJT010000057.1:6780-18918 GCF_965656025.1 Polaribacter sp. | reverse complement strand
AGAAGTATTTTGTCCTTTTCCAGTGCATGGTTTAGACAAAGCAATGGGTTTAGCCCCAACAAGATTAGCAATTACTTCATTCTTTTATGGTATTACAGGTTTAGCTGTTGCCATTTGGATGACAAATTATATAATGATACAAGATTGGCCGCAAGATATTGGTGGTAAACCAAGTTTTACTTGGATAGATAATATGCCAGCATTTGTGCCAATTATGTTTGAATTAACCGTGTTTTTTGCAGCCCATTTAATGGTAATTACTTTTTATATGAGAAGTAGAATATGGCCATTTAAAGAAGCAGAAAATCCAGACCCAAGAACTACAGACGACCATTTTTTAATGGAAATTCCTGTAAGCGATAATGTAGACGCATTAACAGCTTTATTAACACAAACTGGCGCTGTAGAAATTAATATTGTAGACAAGCACTAATATAAAGTTATGAAGAAATTTAAATTAATTACTGCTTTAATTGCCATTACAACTTTAGTTTCTTGTAATGACAAAACAACAAGACAAGCACAATACATGCCTGACATGTATGAATCTGTACCATATGATGCAGATGGAGCTGATGGTCTTAAAGGAGCACCTGTAAATAGTAAACCTGTTGCAGGAACTATACCAAGAGGAGGAGCGCCAGCTTATGATATACCAGACACTATTGAAGGATATGAAACAGCAAAAACTGATTTAAAAAATCCTCTAGAAAAGAATGAGAAGAATTTAGAAAATGGTAAGAAAATGTATACCATTTATTGTGTTTCTTGTCATGGTAAAAAAGGTGATGGACAAGGATATTTAGCAACATCAGAAAAATTTGCTGGTATACCTAATTATAAAGATAGAGATATTACAGAAGGTAGTATTTATCATGTTTTAATGCATGGTAAAAACTTAATGGGATCTCATTCAGGTCAATTAACTTATAAAGAACGTTGGCAAATTACACAATACGTAGAAGTATTGCGAGCAGATTTGTTAAAATAGTATACAAAAAGATAGAATACGAAAGATATGTATCAATTCTCAGGTAAATTAAAAACATTCTCATTAGCACTAATTTTAATTGGTGTAATAGGAGTTGCATTTAGCTTTTATAGTGCGTCTAATAAAACGTTAGATGATGCAAAACATGCAATAACTGCAGCTAATGATCATGGTCATGGTAGTGCGAATGCAGACGAACATGGTAGTAAAGTAGTAGATGGTAATCATGATGCTTCAGGAGTACATGATACAGACAAACATATAGACAAAGAAATGAGTGCTCATGGTGCTCATGATGACGATTCTCATGCAGAACATGTGTTACATCAAATACAAAACAGACCTTGGTCCGCATTATACGTAGCTTTATTTTTCTTTTTAGGAATTTCTTTATTGGTATTAGCATTTTATGCTGCACAAAGAGTAGCACAATCTGGATGGTCTATAGTATTGTTTAGAGTTATGGAAGCAATAACTGCCAATTTAGTACCTACATCTATAATAATGCTAGTAATCATTGGTTTAACAGTTGGTCATTATAATCACTTATTTTCTTGGATGACTCCTGGAACTTTTGACCCAGAAAGTGCCAATTATGATCCAATTGTAGCTGGTAAATCTTGGTGGATGAATGTACCTGGTTGGGCAATAAGAAGTGTTATATATTTATTACTTTGGAATGTTTACAGATGGTTTATTAGAAAAAACTCTATTGCAGAAGATACAGCAAATGACGGAAACAAAACCTACAAGAAAAATTACAATGCATCAGTTATCTTTTTATTTGTATTTATGATTACAGAAAGTATGATGTCTTGGGACTGGATTATGGGATTAGACCCACATTGGTTCTCTACTTTATTCGGTTGGTATGTATTAGCAACTTTATTAGTTAGTGCATTAACCATTGTAGCATTTGTAACTATTTACTTACGATCTAAAGGAGCTTTACCACAAGTAAACGATAGTCATATACACGATTTAGCAAAATTTATGTTTGGTTTTTCTGTATTTTGGACATACTTATGGTTTGCACAATTTATGTTAATATGGTATGCAAATATTCCAGAAGAAACTACTTATTTTGTTGCAAGGTTCAACGAATATAAATTACCATTTTTAGCAATGGTAGCTATGAACTTTGTGTTTCCAGTATTACTGTTATTAAATAGTGATTTTAAAAGTATTCCTTGGTTTGTTGTTATCGGCGGTATTGTAATTTTAGGAGGCCATTATATAGATGTATTCATCATGGTAATGCCTGCTACCGTAGGTGGTCAATGGGGCTTTGGTATTGCAGAAATTAGTGCTTTACTATTTTTCTTAGGCATATTTATATATGCAACATTTAGTGCTTTTGCTAAAGCAAGTGCTATTCCTAAAGGAAATCCATTCCTAGAAGAAAGTGAACATTTTCACTACTATAATATCGAACATAGAGGTGAAGGATCAGCAGATCATCATTAATAAATAATTGAATTAAAAATTAAGACAAGATAAATATGCTAGCTCTATTTTATATTTTTATAGGTGTTGCAATCGGTGTAAGTGTTTGGCAAATTACTAGAATAATGAACTTTAGAAGTTCTATTGCCAACGATAAAGATAATGCTGCTCAAGGTAAATACGCAATTGGTTTTATGGCGTTTTTATATGCAATGATGATTTATTGTTTAATCTTCATGAATGTAATTATGTTACCAGAATCTGCTTCTATAGAAGGAGAACATGATGATAATTTATTCAACATTACTTTTTGGTTAATAGGTATCGTACAGTTTATTATGCAATTCTTAATCTTCTATTTTACTTTTAAATATAGAGGTAAAGAAGGTCAAAAAGCAAAATTTTATGCAGACAGTCATAAATTAGAATTCATTTGGACAGTAACACCAGCCATTGTATTAGTAGTATTAATTGGTTATGGTTTATGGCAATGGAATAATGTAATGGACTTATCTGATGCAGAAGACCCAATTGTTATAGAAGTTTATTCTCAGCAATTTAGATGGGACGCACGTTATGCAGGTGCAGACAATACCTTAGGTTTAGGTAATGTAAACTTTATCAAAGGTATCAACACGATGGGTGTAGACATGTCTGATAAAAATGCTGCAGACGATAAACAGGTCACAGAATTATACTTACCAAAAGGAAGAAAAATACATTTTAAATTTAGATCTCAAGACGTATTGCATTCAGCATATATGCCGCACTTTAGAGCACAGATGAACTGTGTTCCTGGAATGGTTACAGAATTTGGTTTTACACCAAAATACACTACTGAAGAAATGAGAAATCAGCCTGAAGTAATAGAAAAAACCATAGGTATTAACAAGATTAGAAGAGCAAAAGGAGAAGATCCTTATATTTTCGATTACTTGTTATTGTGTAATAAAATTTGTGGAGCATCTCATTACAACATGCAAATGAAAATTACTGTTGTAGAACAAGATGAATACGACAAGTGGTTGTCTGAACAACCTACATTAACTGAAGTTATTAAATAAATTTAAAAAAATACAAATAAATAAAGATTATGTCAGATCATCATCATAAAGAAACGTTTGTAACAAAATATATTTTTAGTCAAGATCATAAAATGATTTCTAAACAGTTCTTAGTAACTGGTATGATTATGGGGATCATTGCAGTTATGATGTCTATGTTGTTTCGTTTGCAACTTGCATGGCCAGATACATCATTTACAATTGTAGAAGCATTTTTAGGATCTCACCAAACAGATGGTATTATGAATCCAGATATGTATTTAGCTTTGGTTACAATACATGGTACAATAATGGTATTTTTTGTATTAACGGCAGGTTTAAGTGGTACTTTTTCTAACTTGTTAATTCCATTGCAAATTGGAGCAAGAGATATGGCATCAGGTTTCTTAAATATGATATCTTATTGGTTGTTCTTTTTGTCTAGTGTAGTTATGGTTATCTCTTTATTTGTGGAGGCAGGACCAGCATCTGCAGGTTGGACAATTTATCCTCCATTAAGTGCATTACCACAAGCAATACCAGGTTCTGGTACAGGTATGACTTTATGGTTAGTTTCTATGGCAATTTTTATTGCATCATCTTTAATCGGTGCCTTAAACTATATAGTAACTGTTTTAAACTTACGTACAAAAGGAATGAAAATGACAAGATTGCCATTAACAATGTGGGCATTCTTTATTACTGCAATTATTGGTGTAGTTTCTTTCCCTGTATTATTATCAGCAGCATTATTATTAATTTTCGATAGAAGTTTTGGTACTTCTTTCTATTTATCCGATATATTTATCTCTGGAGAAGTTTTACATTACCAAGGTGGTTCGCCTGTGTTATTTGAGCACTTATTTTGGTTCTTAGGTCACCCAGAAGTATACATTGTATTATTACCAGCTTTAGGTATAACCTCAGAAATTATTTCTACAAACTCTAGAAAGCCTATCTTTGGTTATAGAGCAATGATTGGTTCTATAATGGCAATTGCATTTTTATCTACAATTGTTTGGGGACACCACATGTTTATCTCTGGTATGAATCCATTTTTAGGATCTGTATTTACATTCACAACCTTATTAATTGCAATTCCTTCTGCAGTAAAAGCGTTTAACTACGTTACTACTTTATGGAAAGGTAATTTACAACTAAATCCAGCTATGTTATTTTCTATTGGTCTGGTATCAACATTTGTAACTGGTGGTTTAACAGGTTTAGTTTTAGGAGATTCTGCTTTAGACATCAATATACACGATACTTATTTTGTGGTTGCTCACTTCCACTTAGTAATGGGTGTTTCTGCAATTTTTGGAATGTACGCAGGTATTTATCACTGGTTCCCGAAAATGTATGGTAGAATGATGAATAAGACTTTAGGTTATTGGCATTTCTGGATTACAATTGTTTGTGCTTATGGCGTATTTTGGCCAATGCACTTTATAGGATTAGCTGGTTTACCAAGAAGATACTATACAAATACAAACTTTCCAATGTTTGACGACTTAGCCGACATCAACGTAGTAATTACAATTTTTGCGTTAGTTGGTGGTGTTGCGCAAATATTTTTTATAGCAAACTTCTTTATCTCTATGTATAGAGGAGAAAAAGCAACACAAAATCCTTGGAAATCGAATACTTTAGAATGGACAACACCTGTAGAACATGTACATGGTAACTGGCCAGGAAAAATACCAGAAGTTCATAGATGGGCTTATGACTATAGTAAACGTGTAGATCCTAATGATGATGATAGCGATTATTTACATGGTCAAGACTTTGTATTACAAACAACACCATTATTAGATGGCGAAGAACCATCATAATTAATAAAACTTAAATAAAAAACCTTTCCTATTTGGAGAGGTTTTTTGCTTTGTAGCAAAAGTTACAAAAATGCTATATCAAATAATATTATCTTTGTTTTTATGAACGAAAACTTAAACCCTGAAAATAGTAATTTGTCTAATGAAGACTTAGATGTAGAAAAAAAATTACGTCCACTTTCTTTTGATGATTTTACAGGTCAAGACCAGGCAATAGATAATTTAAAAGTTTTTGTAGAAGCCGCCAATCAAAGAGATGAAGCCTTAGATCATACACTTTTTCATGGGCCTCCAGGTTTAGGAAAAACAACTTTAGCACATATTTTAGCAAATGAATTACAAGTAGGTATAAAAGTAACCTCTGGTCCTGTTTTAGACAAACCAGGAGATTTAGCAGGTTTATTAACAAACTTAGATGAGAGAGATGTTTTATTTATTGATGAAATTCATCGTTTAAGTCCTATTGTAGAAGAGTATTTGTATTCTGCCATGGAAGACTACAAAATTGACATTATGATTGAATCTGGGCCAAATGCTAGAACAGTGCAAATCAACTTAGAACCATTTACTTTAATTGGTGCAACAACACGTTCAGGTTTACTAACTGCACCTATGAGAGCTAGATTTGGTATAAGTAGCAGATTACATTATTATAAAACAGACTTATTAACCACCATTATTCAAAGAAGTGCACACATTTTAGGGGTACCTATTTCTATGGAAGGTGCTATAGAAATTGCTGGTAGAAGTAGAGGAACACCAAGAATAGCCAATGCTCTTTTAAGAAGAGTAAGAGATTTTGCACAAATAAAGGGCGATGGAAATATAACCATAGAAATTGCTAAATATGCTTTAAAAGCATTAAATGTAGACGCTCATGGTTTGGATGAAATGGATAATAAAATATTAGCAACTATTATAGACAAGTTTAAAGGAGGGCCTGTTGGTATTTCTACAATTGCCACGGCCGTAAGCGAAAATACTGAAACTATCGAAGAAGTATACGAACCTTTTTTAATTCAACAAGGTTTTATAATGAGAACGCCTAGAGGAAGAGAAGTAACAGAATTGGCATATAAACATTTAGGCAGAACAAAAGGAAGAAATCAAGGAGAGTTGTTTTAAAAAATGGATATAAAAAAAATAATACCAATTCTAGAATGGTTACCTAACTACAATACTGCTTTATTTAAAGGAGATTTAGTAGCAGGTATTACTGTGGGTATTATTTTAATTCCACAAGGTATCGCCTATGCTTTAATTGCTGGTTTGCCACCAATTTATGGTTTGTATTGTGCCCTAGTACCACAAGTAATGTATGCCATTTTTGGCTCTTCTAGACAAGTAGCTATTGGGCCAGTTGCTATGGATTCTTTAATTGTAGCAACTGGTGTTTCTACTTTGGCATTAGCAGGGTCAGAAAGTTACATTTCAATTGCCATTTTATTAGCACTTATGGTAGGTACCATACAGTTTATAATGGGAATTTTTAGTTTAGGTTTTATTGTAAATTTTTTATCAAAACCTGTAATTACAGGTTTTACTTCTGCTATTGCATTAATTATAGGTTTTAATCAATTTAGAAATTTATTAGGAGTAGATTTTGTTCAAAGTGATCAAATTCAGATAATTGTAACAGATATTTGGCTTCAAATAAGTAACTACAATTATCATACAACTATTATTGGGCTGTTATCTGTATTCGTCATCATATTTTTTAGAAGGATCAATAAAAAAATTCCAAACGCACTTATTGTAGTTGTTTTAGGTATTTTAATTATGAAGTTTTTTGGAAAAAGTATTTCCGATGTTTCCATAGTAAAAGATATTCCTTCTGGCTTGCCAAATTTTGGAGTACCTGATTTAGAACTAGAACAAATAAAAGAATTATTACCAATTGCATTAACCTTAGTAATGGTGGGTTATCTAGAAACCATTTCTATTGGAAAATCTTTAGAAGCAAAACAAGACGAATATAGAATAAGACCTAATCAAGAATTAGTTGCTTTAGGGTTAAGTAATATTGTTGGTTCTTTTTTTAAGGCGTATCCAACCACTTCTAGTTTTTCTCGTTCGGCAATCAACCAAGAAAGTGGTGCAAAAACAGGTATGGCAGCTTTGGTTTCTGTGGTTATGGTTGTTATTACACTTTTATTTTTAACACCATTATTTTATCATTTACCAAAAACAGTATTAGCAGCAATTATCATTGTAGCTGTATTTGGATTGGTAAACATTCAAGAAGCTAAATTTCTATGGAAAGCCAATAATTTAGATTTTTGGTTAATGTTAGCTACATTTTTAGCAACATTATTATTAGGTATTAAATATGGTATAATTATTGGAGTAGGTTTGTCTTTAACCACATTAATTTATAGAACCTCTAGACCCTATGTTGTAGAGTTAGGTAAGGTGCCAAATTCTAACTTTTATAGAAATAAAAATAGATTCGAAGAAGTTATTATAGAGAAAGATATATTGGTTTTTAGGTTCGATGCACAACTTTTTTATGCCAATGCAAATTATTTTAGAGATCAATTAGATCAAATGATAGATAAAAAGGAGGGTAACTTAAAATTAATTGTGTTAGATGCAGAAAGCATCAATAGAGTAGATAGTACAGGTGTAGAAATGCTAAAAGAACGCGTAAAATATTTTCAAAAGAAAGGAATTTCGTTTTACTTTGCAGGAGTTAAAGGTCCAGTTAGAGACGATTTATTTAGAAGCGGAATTTTAGATATTATAGACATCAAACACTTCTTTATGAGAGCAAATCAAGCTGTAAAATTCTACAAAACAGGAGATAGAACTCATCAACAGAAATATGCAAAATACATACATCAAGCATACTAATTATATTTTTTAGGTAATAAATGTTACTAAAAAAAAGATTTTTAATTTGTTATTTTGCCTTATAATAAAAGAAAAGATATTATGATTATAGAACAAATTTATACGGGATGTTTAGCACAAGGCGCTTATTATATTGAGAGTAATGGAGAAGTGGCTATTGTAGATCCTTTAAGAGAAGTAAAAGATTATATAGATAAAGCCAAAGAAAATAATGCTAAAATTAAATACATTTTCGAGACACATTTTCATGCAGATTTTGTGAGTGGACATGTAACTTTAGCTGAAAAAACAGGAGCACAAATAATTTACGGACCAACAGCAAAAACTAATTTTGAAGCAATAATAGCAAAAGATAATCAAGAATTTAAAGTTGGTGATATCACCATTTCAGTCTTGCACACTCCAGGGCACACTATGGAAAGTGTGTGTTATTTATTAAAAGATAAAGACGGTAAAAACCATGCCCTTTTTAGTGGAGACACCTTATTTTTAGGTGATGTTGGTCGTCCTGATTTGGCACAAAAAGGAGATATTACAGAAAAAGATTTGGCAGGTTTTTTATACGATAGTTTGCGTACTAAAATTATGACCTTAGAAGACGATGTAATTGTATATCCAGCACATGGTGCAGGTTCTGCTTGTGGTAAAAACTTAAGTAAAGAAACTGTAGGTACTATTGGCGAGCAAAAGAAAACCAATTATGCTTTAAGAGCAGACATGACTAAAGAAGAGTTTGTAGATGAAGTTACAGACGGTTTGTTGCCACCTCCAGCCTATTTTCCTTTAAATGTAAAGTTAAATAAAGAAGGATATAAGAATGTAGATGACATTATTAAAAGTAGTGCAAAACCTTTATCTGTTAAAGATTTTGAATTGATTGCAAACGACACAAATGCATTAATTTTAGATGTACGTCATCAAGAAGAGTTTGTAAAAGGCTTTATACCACAATCTATTTTTATAGGGATTAATGGTGGTTTTGCACCATGGGTTGGAGCCTTAGTAAAAGACATTTTACAACCCATTTTATTAGTTACACCAATTGGTAAAGAGGAAGACACCATTACAAGGTTGTCTAGAGTTGGTTTTGATAATGTTTTGGGCTTTCTAGAAGGTAGTTTCGATTCTTGGAAAAAAGCAAATAAAGAAATAGATACTTTAGAATCTATTTCTGCAGAAACTTTACAAAAGAAAGTAGCAAACAAAGAGCCCGTTTTTGATGTTAGAAAGCCTGGAGAATATGAAAGTGAGCATATCAAAGTAGCAGAAAACACACCTCTAGATTTTTTAAATGACCATATTACAGAATTTCCTAAAACAGGGCCTTTTTATGTTCATTGTGCAGGAGGTTATAGATCTGTAATTGCAGCTTCTATTTTAAAAGCAAGAGGTTTTCATAATGTGGTAGATGTTGCAGGTGGTTTTGCTGCAATAAAAAATACAGAAATAGAAAGAACAGATGCTGTCTGCCCATCAACATTAAAATAAATTATGAAGCAATTAGTATATATTTTATTTCTTAGTTTCTTTTTTGTAAATTGTGATAAAGACCAAGAGTTAAAAACAATTTCTACAAAGCAATTAAAAACATTGTTAGCGAAAGAAAATATTCAATTATTGGATGTTAGAAGTCCAGAAGAAATTAAACAAGGTTTTATAAAAACAGCTGTTTTTGCAAATTATTTTGATACTAATTTTGCAGAAAAAGCAAAGAAATTATTAGATATATCGAAACCTGTATATCTATACTGCAGAAGTGGTAATAGAAGTGGCAAATCAGCAATAATTTTAAAAGAAAAAGGCTTCGAAGTATACAATGTTTTAGGAGGTTATAATCAATGGAAAAAAGAAAATTAATGATGAATACAAAAATAATAGAAATAGAAAATTTAAAATGCGGTGGTTGTGCAGCAACTATTAAAAAAGGATTACTTTCTTTAGAAGATGTAAACGATA
Source organism: Polaribacter sp. (assembly GCF_965656025.1). Lineage (GTDB taxonomy): Bacteria > Bacteroidota > Bacteroidia > Flavobacteriales > Flavobacteriaceae > Polaribacter. Next base: position 8,797 of record NZ_CBFHJT010000057.1, on the reverse strand, counting down.
TAGAAATAGATGTAGAAAATTCTTTGGTTAAAATTACTTCAGAAAAAGAAGATGTTTTAGCAGTAAAAGAAAAACTATCTAAATTAGGCTATCCACCTGTAGGAGATAAAAATACAGTATTACACAAAGCAAAATCTTTTGTAAGCTGTGCAGTTGGTAGAATGGATTCTTAAAACCTAAAATACAGCTGATAAAAAAGACTTGATTGAAAAATCAAGTCTTTTTTATTTTTATCAATAGTCTAAAAACTTGCTAGTTGTCTATGCTTTGCGTAACTTTGTGGCTATGATTTTAGGACTACATCAATTAAAGAAGAATAAAATTTTTAACTTTTCGGGTTTAACTAATCAATCGAATAAGTTTATTACCTCTACTTTCTAGCGTAAGCTATATTTTCTAAAGCATCAAACTAGATGCACCATACAATTTTTTAGTTTTTTTTTAAAAGCAATCATTTTTTAATAATTGCAAAATATCTATTTGTTAATGACCATTCAAACATTTGATGCCTTTAACAGGTTATCCCTTTACGATATTACACGTATTACAAATTTTTTACACATATATTCAGGAGATTTTAAAGATACCAAAAGTGGTATTAGAAAATCTTTAATGTATGCTGCAAAAGAAATACCCGGTCTTGGAGGTGCTGTTTTTTTAATAGAAAACGATAATGAAATTATAGCAGCCTTAGTAATTAATAAAACAGGAATGAACGAATATATTTCTGAAAACCTTTTAGTAAACCTTGCTGTTAAAGATGAATATAGAAAAAAAGGAATAGCTAAAAAATTAATAACATACGCAAAAGATTATTGTATAGGCGATATTTCTTTACACATTAATAAAAGTAACACTGCAATGCAATTATTTGAAAAAGAAGGTTTTAAAGAAACAAATATAGAAATGAGATTAAAAAAATAAAAAAAATACATGAAAATTATACGACTTAGAAAAAATACATCATACCAAAAAGAACAATCTAGAATAATGGGAGAGTTAATTACAAAAGTAACTTCTGTAAATAAATACATCTTATGTTTTCCTGTTAAGAATATTGCTAAATATGAAGAAAAATATTATAAAGAAAAATTAGAACCCGAACACAATATGTTATTCATTTAATAGAATAACTCTTATTAATTATATAAATAAAGAAATGAAAGTATTAGTAATTGGAGCTGGTAACATGGGGCTTACCTACGCCCAAGGAATGTCTAAATCTAGACTACTGAAAAAGAAAAACATAATGGTGCTAGATAACTCAGAAAAAAAATTAGAAGAGTTAAATAACATCGCACATTTTGATGCCTTTAAAGAACTTAAAGACTGTGTGCCAGAGGCAGATATTATCTTTTTAGCTGTAAAGCCTTATCATGCAGAAGCACTATTAAAAACCATTAAACCACTTGTAAATACCCAACAAGTATTGGTTTCTATTATGGCAGGTGTTTCCATTAGCGCAATAAAAGAATATACAGGATTAGAAAAAATTGTGAGAGCAATGCCCAACTTACCAGCACAAATTGGTAAGGGATTAACTTCTTATGTATCTTCAGAAGAAGTATCTAATATAGAAATGCTAACCATAGAAAGTTTATTAAACACCACCGGAAAATCGATACAAGTTTCTACCGAAAAATTTATAGACGCTTCTACAGGAATTTCTGGTAGTGGTCCTGCTTATGTGTTTTATTTTATGCAAAGCATGATGGAAGCCGCCTTAAAAATGGGTTTTTCAAAAAAAGATTCAACAGTTTTAGTAAGTCAAACATTTACTGGTGCTGTAGAACTTTTTAATCAATCTAATTTATCTCCAAATTCTTGGATGGAAAAAGTAGCCTCTAAAGGAGGTACAACTCGTGCAGCATTAGATTCTATGAAAGATAATAAAGTAAACGAATTAATTAAAGATGCCGCTTTTGCAGCTTTTTCAAGAGCTGTAGAATTGGGTAAAGAATATTAAAATGGAAAAAGAAAGAATAGTCATTAAAGTAGGAACCAATGTAATGACTAA
>NZ_CBFHJT010000057.1:0-6681 GCF_965656025.1 Polaribacter sp. | reverse complement strand
TAAAGACAATAGAATTGTAAGGCCTGTTTTAAGAAATTTGGTAAAACAAATAGCCGAATTATATGAAAGAGATGTTTTAACAATTTTAGTTTCTTCAGGATCTGTAATTGCAGGTAAAGAAGTTTTAGGAAACTCAACTATAGAAAATAATACGCAACGTAGACAAGTTTATTCTGCAATTGGGCAACCAAGAATGATGCGTTTATACTACAATATTTTTCATGATTTTGGAATGAAATGTGCCCAAGTATTACCCACAAAAAGAGATTTTAGTCCAGGTGTTCATAGACAAAATATGATTAATTGTTGCGAAGGTTTATTATCTGAAGGTGTAATACCTATTGCCAATGAAGACGATGCTGTTTCTGTAACCATGTCTATGTTTTCAGATAATGATGAATTGGCAAGTTTAATTGCAGAATTAATGAATGCTGACAAGCTAATTATTTTAACAGACATAGATGGCTTGTATGATGGTAACCCAAAAGAAGAAAATACAGATTTAATTGAAAATGTAAAACCCAACCAAGATTTAGACGAATTTATACAAAATGATGCTAAAACAGAAGGTGAAGGTAGAGGTGGTATGGGCTCTAAATTAAATTATGCACAAAAAACAGCCGCTAAAAATATACCCACTTATATCGCAAATGGAAAAAAAGAAAATACCATTTTAGATATTATGAATGGGAGTTTTACAGGAACCAAAGTTTCTTTATAAAAATAAAAAATATGGAATTATTATCAACAGAAATAAAGAATAATGTAATTAATAGTATGATTTTTCAATTAAAAGAAAATCATAATTTGCTATTAAATGCCAATAAAAAAGATTTAGACGCTTTTAAAAAAGAAGACCAAGCAATGTATGATCGTTTAATTATAAACGATAAAAAAATTGAAGGAATGATTGTAGCTTTAGAAGAAGTAAAAGCACAAGAAGATCCTGTAAGTAAGATTATTAGTGATAAAAGTTTACAAAACGGACTAAAAGTGGTAAATAAAACAGCTCCTTTTGGTACCATTATGATTATTTACGAATCAAGACCAGATGTAACAGTAGAAGCTACGGTTTTGGCTTTTAAAGCGAATAATAAAATCTTATTAAAAGGTGGTAAAGAAGCCATACATAGCAATACAGCAATTGTAAATTTATGGCACAAAGCTTTAGAAGAGAATAATCTAGATACTTCATATATTCAATTATTAAATTTAAATAGAGACCAAACGCAGGCGTTCTTAAAAAATCCAACAGAACCTTTAGATTTAATTGTTCCAAGAGGAGGGGAGCGATTAATTCAGTTCGTAAAAGAACATGCTAAGTGTGCTGTTTTAGTAAGTGGTAGAGGAAATAACTTTTTATATATTGATAAAAATACCAACTGGAAAAATACCATTCAGGTAATTTTGAATGCTAAAACCGATAAAATATCGGCTTGTAATGCTTTAGATAAAATTTTAATTGATAAAAATATACCAGATTATCAAGCAAAATTAAATGAGTTAAATACTATTTTAAAAGAAAATGGAGTAAATGTATTAGTTGACGAAAAAGCAAAACAGACACTTACAGAAGAGGCTTTAATTGAAGATAACGCTCTTTGGTATCAAGAATTTTTAGAAATGAAATGTTGTATTGGTGTAGTTGATTCTGTATCGCAAGCTATTAGAAAAATTAATAAATATTCTGGAGGTCATTCTGCTTCCATTTTGACAACAGATAATGCATCTGCAAAAATGTTTATGGAACAAGTAGACTGCGCTGCTGTTTATTTAAATGCATCTACAAGGTTTACAGACGGTGGGCAAATGGGTGTTGGTGCTGAGTTGGCTATCAGTACAGATAAATTGCACCATAGAGGTCCTTTAGGGCTAAAAGAGTTGGTAACAAATAAATACTATGTTTTCGGAGAAGGACACGTAAGAACATAAAAAAAAAGGCTTTTAAGTTTAAACTTAAAAGCCTTTTTTTATAATATTTTAATTAACCCAAATACGCTTTTAGCATTTGCGTTTTAGATCTAGATTGCAATCTTCTAATTGCTTTTTGTTTTACTTGTCTTACACGTTCTCTAGACAAATCGAAACGTTCTCCAATTTCTGTTAAACTTGCTGCAGTCTCATTTCCTATACCATAAAACATTTTAATTACTTTAGCTTCTTTAAAAGTTAAGGTGTCTAAAGCTCTATCAATTTCTATAGATAGAGACTGGTTCATTAACTCTTTGTCTGGTTTTGGAGATTCGTCAAATTGCAAAACATTGTATAAATTAGAATCTTCACCTTCTCTAAAAGGAGCATCCATAGAAACGTGTCTCCCCGAATTTTTTAAAGATTGTTCTACTTCACGCTCTGTCATATCTAATTGCTTTGCAATTTCTTTATTGGTTGGCATGCGCTGTTCGTTTTGTTCTAAACGCGCATATATTTTTTTAATTTTACTAATACTACCAATTTTATTTAAAGGCAAACGCACAATTCTAGATTGTTCTGCGAGTGCTTGCATAATAGCTTGTCTAATCCACCAAACGGCATAAGAAATAAACTTAAAACCTCGGGTTTCATCAAAACGTTTTGCTGCTTTTACCAAACCAACATTTCCTTCGTTTATTAAGTCAGACAATTTTAAACCTTGTCCTTGGTACTGTTTTGCTACAGAAACTACAAATCTTAAATTGGCTCTAACAAGTGTATTTAATGCTCTATCATCTCCTTTTTTAATTTTTAAAGCTAATTCTACTTCTTCATCTGCGGTAATTAGCCCAATTTTACTTATTTCTTGAAAGTATTTTTCTAATGATTTAGCATCTCTATTGGTTACTTGCTTTACAATTTTAAGTTGTCTCATATAGTTATTTAGGTTTTTTATTAATTACTAGTGATAAAAGCGTAACAATTCTAAAAAGTAATTTTAGAAGGTAAGAATTAAGAATGTATGGGATTTGAATAAAAAAACGATGTATTTGTTTTTATCAAAAAATGGAACCCTTTTTCACGAATTTTCAATATATGAAAAAAAGAGCAATTTTAAGTAAAAATTGCTCTTTTTTATACTTTTTTTAGTATTTTTTAACAAAAAATGAGTGTTTTTTAAAATTTTAGTGTTACTCCAACTAAAAAATTTCTAGTAGCTTGTGGATAATATCCTGCACCATCTTGGGTAACAGTTGCTCCTGGTGTAGACCAAGTATCATCAAATGTAAAATAATACCCTCTATCTACATATTCTGCGTTAAAAATATTATTTACTAATGCTGTAAATGTTATAGATTTAAATATTTTGTTAGGCGAAATTTGATACACTACATTTAAATCGCTTGTAAAAAAAGAATCTAACACATCGTTTGTAGAAACGTTACTGCTTAAATTGCTTAAATATTGTTTACCAACATATTTAGATAAAAAAGAAAACTGTAAATTATCTAAAGGTTGGTAGGTAAAAATATTTCCAGCTACAATATTTGGCGAAAACGAAATGTCTGTGTTGCCTAAGTTTTGTAAATTACCATCTATAGAAGTTACAAAATCTCTGTTTTTATTGCTGCTGAATGCCACATTAGGCCTCAATGTAAAAACATCACTTAAACGAATGTCTGCATCAACTTCTAAACCTAATCTATAACTACTACCAGAAGTAGCTCTAACTGGCGCACCAACATCATCTAAAGCACCTGTTAATACCAATTGATTTTTATAATCCATATAATAAATATTGGTATTTAGTTTTATGTTTTCAGATTTTAAACGCCAACCAAACTCATAATCATTTAAGGTTTCTGGTGTACTCACACCATTTTCAAAATCGTTTCTATTTGGTTCTCTGTTTGCAACAGCAAAAGAGGCATATAAATTATTATTTTCGTTAACATTATAGGTAAAACCAAACTTTGGGTTGAAAAAACTAAAGCTTGCATCTACATCAATAGGTACAATGTCATTGGTAATTCCTTGGGTTTGGTAGTCTACAAATCTACCTTGTAAATCTATGTAGGTAGATAGGTTTTCACTGAGTTCTAAAGTAGCTTTAGAAAATATAGAAAAGTCTGTTTTTTTAGCATCAGAAAAATAATAACGATCTCTAATATTTACATTGGGTGCTAAATCTTCTCCCCAAATTACTTCACCAAAATGGTCTCCTGTATAATTAGAATACGAAATACCGGAAACTACATTTACGCCTCTAGTTTTATAAGTAGCATTAAAATTAACTACGTAAAAATCGTTGTCTAACCAACGTCTTACAATTAGATCGCTATCGTCTTCTATAAGATTGTTAAAGTCTGCAGCACTTTCATCTTCTTTAAACTGCTCAAAAAATCCAGATCCTTTCGTGTAGTTTAACGCTAAATTTGTAGACCAATTATTATTAATTTTTTCATTCCAATGCAATTGATAATGGTTTTGTTCATAATCATCTACTTCATTATCATAGGTATACGGATTTTGTCTTCTATCTTCTTCTAATTGTTGAGCAGTTAAACCAAACCAAGCTTGATATGTTCTTTCTTTTCCACCAAAAGTTACCGCTTTTATCAATGTATTTTCGTCTGTATAAGAACCTTGTAAATAGTAAGATTTTAAGTCTGCAAACGCTCTGTCTACATAACCATCTGAATAAATATTAGACAAGCGACCTGCAATTTCTATGTTATTATTTAACTTACCAGTACTAAATTTTACAGTATGTTTTCTGGTATTAAAAGAACCAAAAGAGTTCGATATTTCTCCATAAGCTTCTTCTGAAACTGCATCTGTTAAAATATTTAAACTTGCACCAAAAGCCCCAGAACCATTTGTAGAGGTTCCAACACCACGTTGCAATTGTAAGTTTTGTGTAGACGATGCAAAATCGCCTAAATTTACCCAAAAACTACCATGGCTTTCTGCATCGTTATAAGGAATACCATTTACTGTTACATTGATGCGCTCTCCATTAGAACCACGTACACTCATATACGTGTAACCAACACCAGCACCAGCATCTGAAGATGATACTACGTTTGGTAAATAATTCATTAAAACGGGAATATCTTGTCCTAAATTACGTTTCGCAATTTCTTTTTTGGTCAAGTTAGAGTACGTAACAGGTATGCTTGCATTTACTCTAATTGCAGACACTAAAATCTCTCCTAAAAGTGTTGCATCTGGTTTTAACTGAATAACATACTCTTCGTTTTTTGTAATGGTAATTTTTTCTGAAATAGTTTTATACCCCATAAAAGAGGCTTGTACTGTGTACGTACCTTTTGGTAGTTGTAAACTAAAATTACCGCCAAAATCAGAAGAAGTTCCTTTTTTGGTGTTTTTAACTAAAATAGTAGCACCCGGTAAAGGTTGCTTGTTTTCATCTATAACTTTCCCAGAAAGTTTAAATGTTTGGGCGTTTGCAAGTATACTTGCAAACAAGAATAAAAAAAAAGTGATTTTTTTCATTTTAAAAAATTTTAAAACGAATAAAAAGAGGTAATTATTCTTGTGATTAATATTGAATAATTAGATTCTGCAACTTAAAAAAGTTGCGTTTTCCTAAACAGCATTACCTGTTCTAGGTTCAATGGGTATGATCTCAGCCTTTTAAAAGTTAAAAGCTATAAAGTTAAAAGTTATAAAGTCTTATCAGACCAAAAACCAAAAACTAAAAACTAAAAACTGTAATTAGCACCCCTTTATGAGAACGCTGCAAAATTAAGATGTAAATTATTACTATGAAATAGAAAAGTGATTTTTTTTCGAAGCTATTTCCAGCTTTCACTACTCGCTTTTTTTCGTTCCTCAAAAAGAGCTCAAACAAGTCGTTCAATCTGGGCTAAACTTGTTTGCTAGCTAAAGGTTTTACTCTAATTTTGGTTTTTTTCTAAGTGATTTTTTTATAGAGTTTCTTTGTTTGCTTTCTGCTTTTCTTTTAAGAGAAGCTCTACTAGGTTTTGTAGGTCTTCTCTTCTTTGGGCGAATTAAATTCGTTTTTAGTAAACTTAAAAAACGTTTGATGGACAATTCTTTGTTTTTGTGTTGAGAGCGCGTTTCCTCACAAAACAGAATCAATACATTTTCGTTGGTTAATTTAGATGAAAGTTTCTCCTTAAGCAATGTTTTTTGGTTTTCAGACAAAGACAAAGAGTTCTCTAAATCAAACGTTAATTCAATTTTAGAAGATGTTTTGTTTACATGTTGGCCACCAGCACCAGAACTTCTTATGGCCTTAAAACTTAATTCTTTTATGATTTGTTCTGTGTTCATATTCCCATTCTACCTTCCCATTTCAACTTTACTCAATGTAAACTCGGGAGGTTTTTTCCCTTATTTAATACTCAAAATTAGTTCCAAAATCTACATTTTGATGCATAAAATGCATGTCTATATCTTGCAGCGTATCAGAAAAGGAATGTAAATTTTCTTTGTTTTTTAAAATTGAATCAATGGCTTTGGTTGCATTTTTTAATCGTGTTTCTTTATCACCTTTTAATAAAATGTAGTTTTTGTTATGTTCTTTTAAAGCGTTTTCAAAAGCTTTAAACATTTCTAAACGTTCAGTTGGTCGGTCTCTTAAATCGTCAGCTTCCCAAGGGGTATCTATGTAGGTTAATAAATACAAATCGTATTCGTTTTTTTGGGCAGCTTCGTCTAATTTATCATCTAAAAAACCACCATAAAACTCTTGGGAGTATACTTTTGTTTCTAACA
>NZ_CBFHJT010000056.1:0-21375 GCF_965656025.1 Polaribacter sp. | reverse complement strand
CTTTTTTGAGGAATTAAAAATACCTGTAGAAAACTATTTTCATTTTTTAGAATATTGCAATCCTTTAGGTATAGAAAAATTACATAAAGAGGATAAGGTGTTAGATATTATCAAAATTTTTCAAAGAGAAAGCAAAAGTTATTTAAAAATTATAAAAAAAGAGTAAATTGGCGCAATCATTGTTTTAAAAACAAGTATGAAAATAAATAAACTACTATTAATACTTTTAATAATTCCAATAGTATCTTTTACAACACATAAATATTATTTAAGTTTAACACAAATTAAATTTAAAGACAAAGCAAAATCTGTACAAATAATTACCAGTGTTTTTATGGATGATATTGAGCTTGCTCTAAACAAAGATTATGATATCGATTTACAACTTACCACAAAAAAAGAATTAGAAAATAACGATATCTATTTTGAGAAATACTTAAAAAGCAAATTAACATTTAAGATTAATGATGTTGCTGCCAACTTTAATTACATTGGTAAAGAATATGAAGGTGATTTGGTTTATTTTTACCTAGAAATAGAAAATATAAATCAAGTAAAATCAATTGATATAAACAATAAAATATTAACAAAGCACTTTCCAGAACAACAAAACCTAATAAAGTCTAAAGTAGGGTCAAAAAATAAAAGTGTGTTGTTAACTAAAGAAAATCATCAAAGCAAACTAACCTATTAATTCAATAAATAAAACCAACAATTATGAAAAAACTGGGCTTATTATTCCTTTCTATGTTTTTTATATCTAGCGCTTTTTTAGCACAAGAATCTAAAACAAAACAAGGCCATACCAATCAAAACAAGTTTAAACAGTTAAAAGAACTTTTGCCAACCCCAAATTTACAAAGAACAGCATCTGGTGCGCCAGGTATAAAATACACTCAACAAAAGGTAGATTATACAATGGATATTCTTTTAGATGATGCAAACACTAGAATTTATGGTGATGAAACCATTACATACCATAACAATTCAGACGACACTTTATCTTATTTATGGGTGCAGTTAGACCAAAACATGAGAGCTGCAGATTCTAAGACGCCTGATATTCAATCTAGTAAAATACCAAATAGAACATCAAAAACAAGATTCAACAAGTCTTATATTGATGCGCCTTTTGATGGTGGTTTTAAGATAGAAAGTGTTAAAAATATAGATGGTAGTAATTTATCGCACACCATTAATCAAACCATGATGCGTATAAATTTAGTGCAACCTTTAGCTTCTGGAGAAAAATTTCAATTTAAAATAAAATGGTGGTATAACATCAACAACCATAGAACACAAGGTGGTAGATCTGGTTACGAGCATTTTACAGAAAATGGAAATAACAACTACGTAATTGCACAATTTTACCCAAGAATGTGTGTGTACGATAATGTAGAAGGTTGGCAAAACGACCAGTTTTGGGGAAGAAGCGAGTTTGCACTAGAATTTGGAGATTTCACAGTAAACATTACCACACCAGAAGACCACATGCTAGGTGCAACAGGTGTTTTACAAAATCCAGAAGATGTTTTTTCTAGAAAAGAATTAAGAAGATTAAAAAAAGCAAGAAAAACATTTGATGAACCTGTAATAATTAGAACACAAGATGAAGCAGAAAAAATAGAAAAAACAAAAGCTACAAAAACCAAAACATGGAAATTTGTTGCTGAAAACGTAAGAGATTATGCATTTGCAAGTTCTAGAAAATTTATTTTTGATGCTATGGCTGTAGATATTAATGGTAAAACTGTGATGGCAGAATCATTATATTCTAAAGAAGCGAATCCTTTGTATGGAGATCATTCTACAAGAGCAGTGGCACAAACTTTAAAAACATATTCTAGATATACGTTTGATTATCCTTACCACAAAGCCATTTCTGTAGATGGGCAAATGGGAATGGAATATCCTCAAATTTGTTTCAATCCAGGAAGACCAAATCCTGATGGAACTTACTCTGAAAGAACAAAATACAGAATGATAAAAGTAACAATCCACGAAGTGGGACATAACTTTTTTCCAATGATTGTAAATTCAGACGAAAGACAATGGACTTGGATGGATGAAGGTTTAAACTCTTATATGGAAATGTTGGCAGAGTTAGATTACGACCCTAACTTCCCAATCACTAGAGGATATCCAAAAAATATTGTAAGATATATGGCTGGAGATCAATCTAGAATTGCACCAATAATGTCTAAAGGAGACAATGTATATAGTTTTGGTAATAATGCTTATGGTAAACCAGCAACAGCTTTATGGATTTTAAGAGAAACCATAATGGGCAAAGAGCTGTTTGACCACGCATTTAAAACCTACGCAAAAAGATGGAAATTTAAACATCCAACACCAGCAGACTTTTTTAGAACTATGGAAGATGCTTCTGGTGTAGACTTAGACTGGTTTTGGAGAGGTTGGTTTTACACAACAGACGTTACAGATATTGGTATACAAGAAGTTAGAAAATTTTATGCAGAAGATAGCAACAATACAACAATTGATTTTGTAGAAGATACAAGCGAAGGTTTAGCTATTAAAAAACCTAAAAATGCAAAATCTAAGTATTTTTATGAAATTACCTATAACAAACCTGGTGGTTTGGTAATGCCAATTATTGTAGAATTTACCTATGATGACGGTACAAAAGAAAAGAAAATGTATCCAGCAGAAATTTGGAGATATAATGACAATCAAGTAACCAAAGCTGTACATTCTGACAAGCAAATTACTAAAATTGTAGTAGACCCAGATTTAGAAACTGCAGACGTAGATACTTCTAACAACAGTTTTCCAAGAAACAAAGACGATGAGTTTAGTAAATTTAAAAAGAAAATGAAAAACTAAATATTAGTTACAAAACATTTAAAACTGCTTAAAGAACCATTCTTTAAGCAGTTTTTTTTATAATAAAGATTTGTTAAAACTTTAACAAAATTTAACATAATTGCATAGTTATGCTTAATTTAGGCGACAGAATTAAAACAAAGCAATCAAATATGAAAAAATTAACCTTATTAGCTTTTTCTTTATTCTTTATTTCTTTTGCAACATTAGCCCAAGAAAATAAAATAAAAGGAAGCAAAACACAACAAGGACACACAGACCAAAACAAATTCAGACAAATGAAAGATGTTTTGGCTACTCCAAATGACCAGCATAATGCAGCAGGTGCTCCAGGACATCAGTATACACAACAAAAAGTAGACTATGTTATGGACATTCGTTTAGACGAGCCTAACAATAGAATTTATGGTGATGAAGAAATTACTTACCACAATAATTCTAAAGATCACTTAGAATATTTATGGGTGCAATTAGACCAAAATATGAGAGCAGATGATTCTAAAACTCCGTTAGCAAAATCTAATAGTGCATCTGCATTTGTAACACCAGATAATTTTAAGAGTTCTTACATGAACGAAAAAAAAGGTTTCGGTTACAATATTACTAAGGTAGAAAGTAATGGTAAGCCATTATCACATACCATTAACAGAACCATGATGCGTATTAATTTATCTGAACCATTGGCACCAGGTAAAAAGTTTGAGTTTAGAATTCAATGGAATTATAAAGTGAACGACATTAATAAAGATGGTGGTCGTTCTGGTTTAGAAACTTTTGAAGATGGAAATAACAATTATACAATTGCACAGTTTTTTCCAAGATTAGCAGTGTATAATAATGTAGAAGGTTGGCAAAACATGCAGTTTTGGGGTCGTTCTGAATTTGCGTTAGAATTTGGAGACTATGAAGTAAACTTAACAGTACCTTCAGACCATATTGTTGAAGCTACTGGTACTTTACAAAACGAAAAAGATGTGTTAACAAGAACACAACGCAAACGTATGGAAAAAGCCAGAAAATCGTTTGATAACCCTGTGATCATAGTAACACAAGAAGAAGCTGAAAAAACTGAAAAAGGGCGTGCAAATGGTACTAAAACTTGGAAATTTAAAGCTAAAAAAGTTAGAGATTTTGCTTTTGCAACATCTAGAAAATACATTTGGGATGCAATGGCTGTAAACATTAATGGTAAAACAGTAATGGCGACTTCTTTATATCCTAAAGAAGGAAATCCTTTATGGGAAGAGCACTCTACAAGAGCTGTAGCAACTACATTAATAGAATATTCTAAATTAACGTTTGATTATCCTTATCCAAAAGCTGTTTCTGTGCATTCAGAAAGACAAGGTATGGAGTATCCAATGATTTGTTTCAACTTTGGAAGACCAAATCCAGATGGAACTTATTCTGACAGAACTAAAAAAGGAATGTTGGGTGTAATTATCCACGAAGTTGGTCACAACTTTTTCCCAATGATTGTAAATTCTGATGAAAGACAATGGACTTGGATGGATGAAGGTTTAAACTCGTTTGTAGAAATTTTAGCAGAAGATGTATATGATCCTGAATTATTTGCTTCAAATCCTGCAAAAAGCATTACAAGATATATGGGTGGAGACCAAAGCAACATCTCTCCTATTATGTCTCAAGGAGATTATGTAAAACAATTTGGACCAAATGCATATTCTAAACCAGCAGCAGGTTTATATATTTTAAGAAAAACAATTATGGGACCAGAATTGTTTGACCATGCATTTAGAACGTATTCTCAAAGATGGATGTTTAAACACCCAACACCAGAAGATTTCTTTAGATCTATGGAAGATGCATCTGGTATGGATTTAGACTGGTTTTTTAGAGGTTGGTTTTACACTACAGATGTTACAGATATAGGTATTAAAGCAGTAAGACCTTTATACTTAACTGACAAAGCAAGTGAAAGAGTAACTAAGTTAAAAGAACAATACAAACAATATTTTGATAATTTAGGCGACTTGGTATACATTACAGATAAAAAAGAAGATGCCAATGCAAATGCGATGAATAAATATGCAGATGGTAAAGAAGTGCCTTCTTATTTATATTCTGTAGAATTTGAAAAACCAGGAGGTTTAATTATGCCAATTATTGTAGAGTTAACTTATGCAGATGGTTCAACTAAAAGAGAAACTTTTCCTGCACAAATTTGGATGAGAAGTGATACTAGTGCAAAAAGAGTATTTGCTTCTACTAAAGAAATTACCAAAATTGTTGTAGACCCAGATTTTGAAACAGCAGATGTAGATACATCTAACAACAGCTGGCCTAAAAAAGAAGGTGATAAATTTGATGAATTTAAAAACAAGAGTAAAAACTAATTATTCTTAGTGATAAAATTTAAAAGCCTCGTTTACATAATTGTAAACGAGGCTTTTTTTATATTTTAAAAATTATTAAAAACTACTCACCTGAATAACTTACAAAGTTTCTAGGTGTTTCGTAAAGTGTAACTTTTAAATCTAAATGATTAGGCAATAGTTTTCTAAGTTTTTGATACGTAACTACAGAAATATTTTCTGCAGTTGGGTTTAAGTCTTTAAACTCTGGTACTTCTAAGTTTAAATTCTTATGATCAAAACAGTCTTCAATTTCAGATTTTATATAATTTTTTAAAATACCTAAATCAAAAACGTAGCCAGTTTCTTTATTAATTTCACCTGTTAAAGAAACAATTAACTCGTAATTGTGTCCATGAAAATTTGGATTGCTACATTTGCTAAAAATTTCAAAGTTTTTTTCATCACTCCAATCTTTTCTATACAATCTGTGTGCAGCATTAAAATGCGCTTTTCTATGAACGGTTACCTTAGGCATGGGTTAGTTTTTCGTAAGATTTCTTAAATATAATTTTAAACCACGCAGTGTATATTTGCGGGTTTTCTTCAATGTCTTTTTTTACTTCTTCTAAAGGCATCCATTTGTATGCTTCTGCCTCTACACTATTTAGTTTTGGAGCTTCATTATAATAACCAATCATCACGTGATCTAATTCATGTTCTGTTAAGCCATTATCAAAAGGTGCTTTGTAGATAAAAGAAAATACCTCCTTTAAATCTGTGCTAAATCCCATTTCTTCTTGCAAACGCCTTTTACCTGCTTCTATATTGGTTTCGCCTTCTCTTTGATGCGAGCAGCAAGTGTTGGTCCATAATAAAGGCGAATGATATTTAGAGGCTGCTCTTTGTTGTAGCATTAACTCTCCTTTTTCATTAAAAATAAAAACAGAAAAAGCCCTGTGTAATAATGCCTTTTCATGCGCTTCTATTTTTTCCATTAAACCGACTGGTTTATCATTTTCATCTACTAAAATAACTTGTTCTTTCATTGTCACAAAAATAAGGAATGAGGCATCAACAATTCTTAAAAAAACAATAAAACCTATCAAATTTTTCTATTCTTTTATTTTGATGATTTATCTTTGAAATCATAATAATATTATAGAATGAAAATTTTAAAATACGGCTTCTTTATTGGATGTTTATTCGCTTTATATCAATGTAAAAACGATAAAAAAGAGAATAAACAAGAAAAAGAGGCTACATCCATAGAAAAAAATAAATCTAAGAAAAAACTCGAAAAAAAAGTTGTAAAACGTTGGGATAGTTTAAATAGTACAAATGTAGAAGCTTTTTTTACTGAATATGGCAAGCAAAACAAAGAAAACAAAGTAATTATAAAAACCAAATTTGGCAATATAAAATTACGTTTGTATAATGATGTACCTATACATAGAGCCAATTTTATTTTTTTAACTAAAATCAACTATTTTAATACTACAGAATTTTACAGAATTGCAAGAAACTTTGTAATTCAAGGAGGTAATTCAGATGAAACCTATACCGTAAAACAAAGAAGATTATATGGTAATTATAGAATTCAACCAGAATTTAAGAGCCATAGAAGGCATAAATATGGAGCTTTAGCAGCTGCCAGAGATTGGGAAGACAACCCTAATAAATTATCAAATCCTTTTGAATTTTATATTGTTCATAACAGAAATGGCGCACATCACTTAAACAACGAACACACTGTTTTTGGTGAAGTTATTTCTGGTTTTGATACCATGGATAAAATGTCTAAAGTAAAAGTAGGTGTAGATGAATGGCCTCTTGAAGACATTAGAATGACTGTAGAAATTTTAGATTGATAATTCTCTTTGTAAAACCTATCTTTGCACCTCAAATTTTGTAGATGAGCTTTTTAGAAGAAATAAAACGAAGACGAACTTTTGGTATCATATCTCACCCAGATGCTGGTAAAACAACATTAACTGAAAAACTGTTGCTATTTGGTGGGGCCATTCAAGAAGCAGGTGCCGTAAAAAACAACAAAATTAAAAAAGGGGCAACTTCCGATTTTATGGAAATTGAGCGCCAACGTGGTATTTCTGTAGCCACTTCTGTATTAGCTTTTATTTATAAAAATAAAAAAATAAATATTTTAGATACACCTGGGCATAAAGATTTTGCGGAAGATACTTTTAGAACTTTAACTGCTGTTGACAGCGTTATTGTGGTTATTGATGTTGCCAAAGGTGTAGAGCCACAAACAGAAAAACTGGTAGAAGTTTGTAGAATGCGTAGCATACCTATGCTGGTTTTTATCAACAAATTAGATAGAGAAGGTAAAGATGCTTTTGATCTGTTAGACGAAGTAGAACAAAAGTTAGGCTTGCGTGTAACACCTATGAGTTTTCCTATTGGTATGGGTTACGATTTTAAAGGAATCTATAATATATGGGCAAAAAAATTAAATCTTTTTTCTGGAGATAAAAAACAAACCGTTTCAGATGGTGTAGAGTTTGATGATTTAACAAACCCAGAATTAGATAAGGTTATTGGCGATAATGCAGCAAATACTCTAAGAGAAGAAGTAGAATTAATTAGCGAAGTGTATCCTCCTTTTAATCAAGATGAATATTTAAAAGGTGAATTACAGCCTGTGTTTTTTGGTTCTGCCTTAAATAATTTTGGTGTAAAAGAATTGTTGGACGCATTTATAGAAATTGCACCACCACCACAACCAAAAAAAGCAGAAGAACGTTTAGTAGATTCTAAAGAAGAAAAATTAACGGGTTTTGTATTTAAAATACATGCCAATATGGATCCTAAACACAGAGATCGATTAGCATTTATAAAGATTGTATCTGGTGTGTTTAAAAGAAATTCACCCTATTTACATGTAAGAAATGGTAAAAAAGTAAAATTCTCGAGTCCAAATGCCTTTTTTGCAGAAAAAAAAGAAATTGTAGAAGAATCTTTTCCTGGTGATATTGTAGGCTTACACGATACTGGGAATTTTAAAATTGGAGACACTTTAACAGAAGGTGAAGAATTAAACTTTAAAGGAATACCAAGTTTTTCTCCAGAACACTTTAGATATGTAAATAATGCAGACCCAATGAAATCTAAACAATTGTATAAAGGTTTAGACCAGTTAATGGATGAAGGAGTTGCACAATTATTTACCTTAGATATGAATGGAAGAAGAGTAATTGGTACTGTAGGCGCTTTACAATATGAGGTAATTCAATACAGATTAGAGCATGAATATGGTGCCAAATGTACTTATGAAAATTTACAAGTTCACAAAGCGTGTTGGGTAGAGCCAGAAAATCCTAAAAATGATGAGTTTAAAGAATTTAAAAGAGTAAAACAGCGTTATTTAGCAAAAGACAAACAAGGGCAATTGGTCTTTTTAGCAGATTCTGCATTTACCATTCAAATGACACAAAGTAAATACCCTACAGTAAAATTGCACTTTACAAGCGAATTTAAAAAGTAAAACGATGAAAAATATTTTATACTTCTTTTGTTTTATACTATCCTTCCAACTGTTTTCTCAAGATGGTAATTTAGACGATATAAAAACGATGAAACTAAATAATAGCATCCGTTTAAACCATATTTTTATAAACCAACCAGACATTACTTACAATTATGGTGATGGCTCTACTTACGATTTAAAACCAAGAGCGGGTATTATGGGATTTAACTATAATATACCTTTGACAAATTGGTTGTATACTGGTGCTGGTTTTCATGCTGCAAGTATTGGAGATCAAGGAGGTTTGTTTACATTAGGAGTAAATTTAGGTGTTAATTTACCTATTTATAAAAATCTTTATTTCGACACCAATGTTCATTTTGGTGGTGGTGGTGGTTTTAGAAGTTTAGTAAATGGTGGTGCTATTATTTATGCCAATACTGGTTTACAATATAAAATGAAAAACGTTTCATTTGGTGTACAGTATGGATATTTAGACTTTTTCACAGGGATTCAAGGAGGTGATAATGTATCTTTTTTTATAGAAATACCAACAACTATTAATGCTGGCTCTTATGCAAACTCACAAAAAGAGTTTGTTATAAATAATGATTTTAAAGATAATTTTTGGAACAAACCAGCAATAAAAAGTGTACAACAACTAAAGTTTGATTTCTTTTTTCCAATGGGAAGTACCAGAACAGATGGTCAAGGAAACTTTAACAACACACAACCCATTACACAAACATTACAAATTATCGGTTTCGAATATCAACGTTATATTACCACAAATACATTTTTATATACACACTTAGACACGATGTATGATGGTCTTAGAGCTGGTTTTATGGACTTATTTTTCGGAATTGGTAAAAACTTTATCGAAACAAAATATGTGAACTTTTTTGCAAAAATGGGTATTGGTGCAGCTGGTGGTAGAATTTTTCCTGAAAACGGATTAACCATGTATCCAAGTGCAGGTTTAGATGTTCGTTTTTCAGATCATTTTGGTTTAAGTTTTCATGGTGGTTATCATAGATCTATTGGTGGTACTTTTGAAGCATTAACTTCTGGAGTTAGTTTAAAGTATTATGGTTTAAGTGGTGGTGCTATCAACCCAGAAACAAATAAAAAAGGCAAAACTATAAAAACACAAGGTGTACAAATTGGTGTACAAAATCAAACTTATTATGATGTAGCCATTTTAGACAGAGCAGATAGAGATTTACAACAACTAGCTCTAAAGTTAAATTACGACATCACAAAAAAACTCTATGTTTCTGGTGAGGCTTCTTTTGCTTATGACGGTGGTGCTGGTGGATATGCGCATGGTATTTTTGGTTTAGGTATTAAATCGAGTAAATTTTTAAATAATAAAATATCTCTATTTGCAGAAGCTGCTGCTGGTGTTGCTGGTGGTGGTGGTGTAGATTCTGGAGAAGGTATTTTAATAAGGCCTACAGCTGGTATTAATTATCATGTAAATGAAGATTTTAACTTTAACATCTCTGCAGGACAAATGATATCTCCCTATGGAAATGTAAACTCAACAAACTTAAACATAGGTTTTACCTATAGTTTATCAATATTAAATCTAAAAAAATAAATTAAAACAATATGAATAACGGAATCTATGCAAAATTCACCACATCTAAAGGTGAAATCTTAGTACAATTAGAACACGAAAAAACTCCTGGAACTGTTGGTAACTTTGTTGCTTTAGCAGAAGGAAACTTAGAAAACTCAGCAAAAGCACAAGGAACTCCTTATTATGATGGTTTAAAATTTCATAGAGTAATTCCTGATTTTATGATTCAAGGGGGTTGTCCACAAGGAACAGGAACTGGAAACCCAGGTTATAAATTTGATGATGAATTTCACCCAGATTTAAAACATGATGCACCAGGAAAGTTAGCGATGGCAAATTCTGGTCCAGCTACAAACGGAAGTCAATTTTATATTACCCACGTTCCTACTCCATGGTTAGATGGTAAACATACTGTTTTTGGAACGGTTATAGAAGGACAAGACGTAGTAGACGCTGTTGCACAAGGAGATGAAATGTCTGTAGAAATTGTAAGAGTTGGTAGTGAAGCAGAAAGTTTTAATGCGGTAGAAGCTTTTAGAACTTTTGAAGGTGCTAGAGAAAAAAGAGAAGTAGAAGCAAAAGCGGCTCAACAAGAAATGTTAGACAAAGTTGCTGCTGGTTATGATGAAACTGATAGTGGTTTACGTTATAAAATCATTCAAAAAGGTACTGGAAAAAAAGCTACAAAAGGTGCAGGCGTTTCTGTACATTACAAAGGGCAATTATTAGATGGTACAGTATTTGACTCTTCTTACAAAAGAAAACAACCGATAGATTTTAACATAGGTGTTGGCCAAGTAATTTCTGGTTGGGATGAAGGAATACAATTATTAAACGTGGGTGATAAAGCACGTTTTGTAATTCCTTCTGACTTAGCTTATGGTTCTGCAGGTGCAGGTGGTGTAATTCCACCAGATGCAACACTTATTTTTGATGTGGAGTTAATGGATGTAAAATAAAATTCCAATTTTATTAAAATACAAAAACCTCAAAACGTTACTGTTTTGAGGTTTTTTATGTGTAAAATTCTTTTAAACTAAAGCTGCAGCAATTTTTTTATAAGTACCATCTTCTAACTTTGTTCTAATTGCAGTAAAAGCTGTAATAGTTTCATCAATATCCTCTTGAGTATGGGTTGCTGTAGGTATCAACCTTAAAATGATTAATCCTTTAGGAATTACAGGATACACCACAATAGAACAAAATATACCATGATTTTCTCGTAAATCATTAACCATTGCCATTGCTTCTGGTATATCTCCTTTTAAATACACGGGTGTTATACAGGTTTGTGTAGTGCCCAAATCGAAACCAGCATTTCTTAAGCCAGATTGTAAAGCATTTGTATTTTTCCACAATTTTTCTTTTAATTCTGGCATCGTTCTAATCATATCTAAACGCTTTAAAGCACCTTTTACCATTGCCATTGGTAAAGATTTTGCAAACATTTGAGAACGTAAGTTGTATTGTAAAAACTGAATTACATCTTTGTCTCCAGCTAAAAAAGCACCAATACCTGCCATCGATTTTGCAAAAGTTGCAAAATAAACATCGATATCATCTTGTACACCTTGTTCAAAACCTGTACCTCTGCCTCCTTCTCCTAGAGTTCCAAACCCGTGGGCATCATCTACCAAAAGTCTAAAATTATATTCTTTTTTAAAAGCAATAATTTCTTTTAAACGACCTTGTTCTCCACGCATGCCAAAAACACCTTCAGAAATTACTAAAATTCCTCCACCTGTTTTTTCTGCCATTTTTGCAGCACGTTTTATGTTTTTCTCAAAACTTTCCATATCATTATGACGATATACAAAACGTTTACCAGCATGCAGACGCACACCATCTATAATACAGGCATGTGTGTCCATATCATACACAATAATATCATTTTTTGTAACTAAGGCGTCTATTGCAGACATAATACCTTGGTAACCAAAGTTTAAAAGATATGCTTTTTCTTTGTTGACAAACTCAGCGCATTCGCGTTCTAATTGTTCGTGATAAGGTGTATGACCAGACATCATTCTAGCACCCATTGGATAAGCCATACCATGTTCTAGAGCAGCTTCTCCATCTACTTTTAAAACCTCAGGATGATTTGCCAATCCTAAATAATCGTTAATACTCCATGTAACTACTTTTTTTCCGTTAAAAGACATTCTGTTAGAAATAGGACCTTCTAATTTAGGAAACACATAATAGCCTTCTGCTTGTTCTGCCCATTTACCTAAGGGACCTTTGTCTTTTATAATTCTATCAAATAAATCTACCGTCATTTTTTCTACTGTTTTTTGAAGTTTACAAAGGTAGAAAAAATTTAACAGTTAATCCAATTTAAAAAAATTGAGAAAACCTTTATTTTAAGCTATAAAACCTTGTTTTTTCATCCAAGAATCGTTGTAAATTTTGTTCATATAACGAGAACCATGATCTGGAAAAATTAGTACCACAAAACTATCATCATTAAAAAAGTCTTGTGCTGCATATTGCTTGGTAGCTTGTATGACTGCTCCAGAAGTATAGCCAGGAAAAATACCTTCTTTTTTTACAATTTCTCTAGCAGAAAAAGCAGCTTCTTTATCGGTTACTTTTTCATAAATATCTATCACATCAAAATCTGTAGCCGTTGGTATTAGCGTTTTGCCCAAACCTTCTATTTTATAAGGTTTTATTTCATTGGTGTCAAATTCTCCTGTTTCGTGGTATTTTTTTAAAACAGAACCAATGGCATCTACACCTAAAATTTTAATGTTTGGATTTTGTTCTTTTAAGTATTTCCCTGCACCAGAAATAGTACCTCCTGTGCCACTTGCAGCTACTAAATGTGTTATTTTACCTTGTGTTTGTTGCCAAATCTCTGGCCCTGTAGATCTGTAATGTGCTTCTATGTTAAGCTCATTAAAATATTGATTGATGTAAATAGATTTCTTTGTTTTTTTATGAATAGTCTTAGCCACTTCATAATAAGATCTTGGGTCATCTGCTGGAACATTTGCTGGACAAATATGCACCTCTGCACCCATCGTTTTTAATAAATCTATTTTATCTTGAGAAGATTTATCGCTTACAGCTAAAATACACTTATAACCTTTTACAATACTAATCATTGCAAGACTAAAACCTGTGTTACCAGAAGTAGTTTCTACAATAGTTGCTCCTTTTTTTAGGATGCCTTTTTTTTCGGCAACATCTATAATATGCTTTGCAATTCTGTCTTTTGAAGAAAGACCAGGATTAAAAGCTTCTACTTTAGCAAAATAAGAACCTTTTAATTTTTTTGTTATTTTTTGAAGTTTTATTAGTGGGGTTTCTCCAACTAATTCTAAAATATTATTATGTATGCCAGTATTCTTTATCATGAGATTTTTTCATGAAAAACCTCACAAGTTTAACTTGTGAGGTTTCACTTTTACAAGGTGCAAAAGTACATTTTTAAGATTGAAATAAAAATTGATTTTAAGGCTTAATTGGTTCTGTTCCCAATTTATTTTCTAGGGCTAAGAAAAATGTATAATCTTTTGCTGTTTCTTTTAGTGCATCAAAACGTCCAGAAGCACCGCCATGACCTGCTTCCATATTGGTGTGTAACAATAATAGATTATTATCTGTTTTCAACTCTCTTAATTTTGCTACCCATTTCGCAGGTTCCCAATATTGAACTTGACTATCGTGAAAACCAGTGGTTACCAGCATATTTGGGTACGCTTTAGATGCTACTTGATCATAAGGCGAATAAGATTTAATATAATCGTAATATTCTTTGTTATTGGGATTTCCCCATTCATCATATTCCCCAGTTGTAAGAGGTATAGAATCGTCTATCATTGTAGAAACCACATCTACAAAAGGTACAGCAGCAATAATACCATTGTATAATTCTGGATTCATATTTACAACAGCCCCCATTAACAAACCTCCTGCAGAACCACCCATTGCATATAAGTGTTTTGGAGATGTATAATTATTTTCTATTAAAAATTTAGAACAATCTACAAAGTCTGTAAAGGTGTTTTTCTTACGCAACATTTTACCATCTTCGTACCAATCTCTTCCTAAATATTGGCTTCCACGAATGTGTGCTAGTGCGTATACAAAACCTCTGTCTAATAAGCTTAAACGTGTGGTAGAAAAACCATCTGGAATTGTATATCCATAAGAACCATAAGCATATTGCAATAATGGCGTTTCTTTATTTAGTTTTGTGTCTTTATGATATACTAAAGAAATAGCTACTTTTTTTCCATCTCTGGCAGTTGCCCAAACTCTTTCGCTTTTGTAATTATTTTTATCAAACTTGCCCCCTAAAACCTCTTGTTCTTTTTTAACTTCTTTAGATTTATCTGCCATGTTAAAATCAATTACAGAAGCTGGAGTTGTAAAAGAATTGTAAGAATAACGGATAATATTTGTATCAAAATCTGGATTTGAATACACGCCCACAGAATACGTTTCTTCATTAAATGGCAAATAATAGTCTTCTTTTGCATCCCAGCGTTTGATGCGTACTTTACTTAAACCATCTGTTCTTTCTTCTAACAATAAATACTCTTTAAAGATTGAAAAATCTTCTAACAGTGTATCTTCTCTATGAGGAATTACATCAACCCAATTATTTTTAGTGGGTGTAGAAACAGGCGTTTTCATCAATTTAAAATTGGTTGCATTGTCTTTGTTTGTTAACAAGTAAAAATGGTCTCCAAAATGAGAAACGCTGTATTCTAAATCTCTTTCTCTTGGTTGTATCATCTGCAAACTACCTGTTGGATTATCTGCATATAAAAATTGTGCTTCTGTAGAAACTGTGCTGTAAGAACCAATTATAATGTATTTTTTAGACTTAGATTTGGTTACGTAAACACCGAAAGTATCATCTTTTTCGTGATACACTTCTACATCTGCTGAAGTTGAAGTACCTAAAACATGTCTGTAAACTTTTTCGCTTCTAAGCGTAATTGGGTCTTTTTTTGTGTAAAAAATAGTTTTGTTATCATTTGCCCAAACAGAGCCACCAGTTGTATTGTCTATAATATCTGTATAAATTTTGCCAGTTTCTAAGTTTTTAATTCTTAAAAAATATTGTCTTCTACTAACAGTATCTGTTGCAAAAACAGCCAATTTATTATCAGGAGAAACATTTAAACCACCTAATTGATAATAATCGTAATCTTTAGCCATTTCATTTACATTAAATAAAATCTCTTCTGCTGCATCTAAGTTTTCTTTTTTACGACTATAAATTGGGTACTGCATCCCTTTTTCATATCGCGTAATGTAGTAATAACCATTATTTTTGTAAGGTACAGAAGCATCATCTTCCTTTATTCTACCCTTCATTTCTTCAAATAATTGCTCTTCGAAATTTTTAGAGTAAGCTGTAACATCATCATAATAAGCGTTTTCTGCTTCTAAATAATTAATTACTTCTTGGGATTGCTCGTCTTTAAACGCAGCCAATTTTTGTGCATCCGATAAGCGCATCCAAAAATAATTGTCTATTCTTACATCTCCATGCATTTCTAATTTGGTAGGCTGTTTTTTTGCAACGGGTGCTTTTGCGTCTGTACTCTTCATATTATCATTTTTACAAGCGGTTGCAAAAATAAGACTTAATATGCAAGTGAATAAAAATATTTTTCTCATTTTTAGTTGAATTTAGTTCTTAGTAAATTTAGTAAATTTGTACGTGAATTAACACGAATAAAATCAATAAAATATGTTTGGAGATATTTCTGGAATGATGAGTAAGCTTAAGGAAGCTCAAAAAAAAGTAGAAGAAACTAAAAAACGATTAGATACTGTTTTGGTTGATGAAAATTCTACAGACAATAAAGTAAAGGTAACACTTACTGCAAATAGACAAATTAAAGCAATTTCTATAGATCCATCACTTTTAAATGATGCAGAAGAATTAGAAGATTATTTAATTTTAACTTTAAATAAAGCTATAGAAAAGGCAACAAAAATTAACGAAACCGAAATGGCTGTTGCTGCTAAAGATGGCATGCCAAACATACCAGGCATGGATATGTTTAAATAAATCTAGTTTTTTTATCACATGTAACTATTTCTATTGAGTTACTTTTAACAGTATTTAAACAAAAATACCTCTTTTAAAAGAGGTATTTTTGTTTTTAAGAAAACCCGTTTTATGAGCACAGAAAAAAAGAAAAAGCCACTAGCAAAAAAAATTATAAAAGCGACTGTTATTACAATTACAGTTTTATTAATTGCATTAGTTTGTATCCCTTTTTTGTTTAAAGACAAAATAGTGCAGATGATTAAAAATACTGCCAATAATAATATAAATGCCACCATTACTTTTAACGAAACAGATTTAAGTCTGTTTAGAGACTTTCCCAACGCTAGTTTACAGATTAACGATATTGCCATTATAAATAAAGCTCCATTTAAAGGGGATACTTTGTTTTTTTCGAAGAAGCTAAACATCAACCTTAAAGTTACAGAATTGTTTAAAAACGAATCTGAAACGCTAGATATAGAAGGTATTGCTGTAGAAAACAGTTTAGTAAACATTTTTTTTAACAAAGAAAACAAAGGCAATTACGACATTGCTCTAGAAAAAGAAAACACTCCAAAAGATACAACAAGTACTGGGGTCTCGTTGAATATAAAATCTTATCGAGCTACCAATTTAAAGTTTATCTATTTTGATGAAAGCTCTCAAATAAAACTTAAAGTAGATAGTATTTATCATTCAGGAACAGGAAATTTTGCACAAGAAGTTTTAGATTTAGACACCAAAACTTCTGCAAAAGTTTCTTTTGATTTAGATAAAATAAACTACCTAAATAACGTTGATGTTCAATTAGATGCCATTTTAGGTATCGATTTAAAAAACACTAAATACACATTTAAAGAAAATACAGGTTATATCAATCAATTACCCTTAGAGTTTAGTGGTTTTATACAGTTGGTTGACGAAAATCAATTATATGATATTGATTTTAAAACACCTACAAGCTCATTTAAAAACCTTTTAGCTTTAGTGCCTAAGCAATATTCTGGCAATTTAAATGATGTAAAAACAGCGGGGAATTTTGATTTAAAAGGAACTGTTAAAGGAACGTATTCAGAAAAAACAATTCCAAATTTAGACATTTCTTTTAGCTCTAAAAACGCCATGTTTAAATATACCGATTTACCAAAAGCTGTAAATAATATTAACTTAAATGCTAATATTATCAACAAAACTGGTTTTTTAAAAGATACTTATGTGAACATTCATAGAGCTTCATTTACTATAGATAAAGATGTTTTTAATGCAAATGGTAGTGTAGCTAATTTTACAGTAAACCCTCTGATAAACCTAAAAGCAAACGGAACCATTAATTTAGAAAACATCAGTAAAGTATACCCTGTTCAATTAGAAAATGAGCTTTCTGGAATTTTAAAAGCAAATGTTACTACTAATTTCGATATGAATTCTGTTGAAAAAGGCAATTATCAAAACATTAAAAATTCAGGTGCTTTGTCATTATCTAATTTTAAATATGATGCAAAAGATGTAGCAAATCCATTTTTTATAGATAAAACGGAAGTTATTTTTAATACCAAAACCATAAATTTAAAAGAATTTAAAGCAAAAACAGGAAGCTCAGACCTTAGTATAAACGGAAATTTATATAATTTTTATGGGTTTTTATTTAACGAACAAAAGTTAAAAGGAAATTTCGATTTAAAATCAAATAATTTTAAAGTTGATGATTTTTTAAGCAAAGAAGAAAATACTAAAGAAAATAACGAAACTACTACTTTAAAAATTCCTGCTTTTTTAGATATCAATTTAAATGCCAATGCCACAAATGTAGTTTATGATAATATCAACTTAAAAAACGTAACAGGTAATTTATCAATAAAAGACGAAGCTGTGCGTTTACAAAATGTAAGCTCGTCTGTTTTTAAAGGTACTATCGATTTTGATGGTAAAGTATCTACCAAAAACAATACTTCTACATTTAACATGGCTTTAAAGTTAAAAGAATTAAATATAGAAGACTCTTTTTCGAGTTTAGAGATGCTAAAAGCAATAGCACCCATCGCCAAAACTATTGGTGGTAAAATCAACTCGAATATTAACGTTTCTGGTAATTTATCTGATAGTATGACACCAGTGTTAACTTCTATTTCTGGAGATTTGTTTGGTAAATTGTTAGATCCTAAATTAAATACTGCCAACTCTAAAGTATTAAGTGCTGTAAGTTCTAAAGTAGATTTTTTAGATTTAGATAAATTAAATTTAGACGGAATTAATGCGTTTCTAACCTTTAATAATGGTGAAGTTGCATTAAAACCTATAAAATTAAATTATAAAGATATTGACATAGAGGTTGATGGTAAGCATGGTTTTGATAATAAAATGAACTACAACCTAACCTTTAATTTACCTGTTAAATATTTAGGAACTACTGTAACCAATGCCATCGCTAAGTTAACCGCAAAAGACGCTGCAGAAATAAAAACCATACCTGTAAATGCACTTTTAACTGGTAGTTTTTCGAGCCCCAATTTTTCTACAGATATAAAATCGGCTACTTCTAATTTAATGAAAACCATTGTAGAAAAGCAAAAACAAAATTTGGTAGACAAAGGAAAAGATAAATTATTAGATTTATTGGGAGGAAATAAAGACAAAAAAGATTCTACAAAAACGAAAGAAACTACAAAAGATAAAGTAAAAGATGTTTTAGGCGGACTTTTTGGTAAGAAGAAAAAAGACACCACAAAAAATAACTAAAAAAAAGGGAAGCAAATGCTTCCCTTTTTTTTAAATATTAAAATTTAGTTTGCAAAAATACCTCCTACTATTGCTAATAGAAAAAACAATACATAAATAGAAATAATAATAATTGTAAACACCCCTACAAATTTATAATGTGATTTTAAATTTTCGAATGCCACAGCCAAATCCTCATCACTTTTAGATTGTAAAGCTATTTTCATTTTTGTAGAAAACTTAAATAAATACAAAATCGGGAAAAAGTAAATTAATGCTAATATTAAATATGTAACAGTCATTACTGGTCCAAAATCAATAGGCATTATCTCTGAATTTGGTAAGCTACTAAATAAAGCACCAGCAAAAAAACTAAATATTACCATTAATCCTAAAAAAACAAAACCAACAATAGACAAAAAATAAGTCCATTTTGCGGTCTCTTTTAAAAAGTTTCTAGAAGCATTGTTTAAAGTAAGTTGTTCTAGTTGTGTAATTGGGTTTTCCATAATAATTTTTAAAGTTTTAGTTATCTTTCAAATGTAGTAAAAAAAATTATTTTAAAAAGGAACAAAAAAAAAGCTACAAAAAAATTTGTAGCTTTTTAAATTTTATAGTCGCCTATTACTTTTTAAAGTTAGCAATTGTATTTTTAATAATCGAAATACAATCTTTTAATTCTTCCTCTGTCATAACCAAAGGTGGTGCAAATCTAATAATATTACCATGAGTAGGTTTTGCTAATAAACCATTGTCGCGTAACTTTATACAAATATCCCAAGCTGTAGAACTGTCTTCTGTATCGTTAATTAAAATTGCATTTAACAAACCTTTACCTCTTACTGATTTTACCAAATCGTTTTCTTTACAAAATTCAGTTAATTCTGTTCTAAAAATTTCACCTAACTTATCAGCATTTATAGCAAGTTTTTCATCTGCAACTACTTCTAAAGCAGCCATTGCAACAGCTGCTGCAATTGGGTTACCACCAAAGGTAGAACCATGATTTCCTGGTCTTATTACATTCATAACAGCATCGTTTGCCAATACAGCCGAAACAGGATATGCACCTCCAGAAAGTGCTTTTCCTAAAATTAAAATATCTGGTTTTACTTCTGGTGTACCAGAGCAGTTTTTTTCTGGGCAAGAACAGTTACCACAAGTAGCTAATAAACGACCTGTTCTTGCAATTCCTGTTTGCACTTCGTCTGCAATAAATAAAACGTTATGGTCTTCGCACATTTTTTTAGCAGCAGCTAAATATCCTTCAGATGGAACATAAACCCCAGCTTCACCTTGAATTGGCTCCACTAAAAATGCGGCTATATTGTTGCTGCTTTCTAAAGCTTCTTGTAATTCCTGTAAATTATCATATTCAATTTTTAGGAAACCCTTGGTGTAGGGTCCAAAGTTTTTGCGCGCAACAGGGTCGTTTGAAAAAGAAATAATCGTAGTAGTTCTACCATGAAAATTATTTTCGCAAACAATAATTTCTGCTTTATTTTCATCTATTCCTTTTACTTCATAAGCCCATTTTCTAGCAATTTTTAAAGCGGTTTCTACAGCTTCTGCACCTGTATTCATAGGTAATAACTTATCGAAACCAAAATATTCTGAGGCAAATTTTTCGTATCTACCCAACATATCATTATAAAATGCACGCGAAGTTAAACTTAATGTTTTTGCCTGATTTGTCATTGCATCTACAATTTTTGGGTGACAGTGCCCTTGGTTTACAGCGGAGTATGCTGATAAAAAATCGTAATATTTTTTTCCTTCTACATCCCAAACATGTACACCTTCTCCTCTACTCAAAACCACTGGAAGTGGATGATAGTTATGTGCACCATATTTGTTTTCTAATTCGATTGCTTCTTGCGAAGTTAATGTGTCTAAAACAGCCATTTTAATTTTATTAAATGTTTATACTAAAAACATTCCTGTTCTACCTTTATCCTTCTAGTAGTTCTAGAAATTCAGCGTGGGAAAGAAATCATCCTCGAAGTTTTACAAAAATACTAAATTATATGCTTTCTAAAAATAATTATTTGGGCGTTCCCTAAAGGTCGCGCTTTTCGCTATATCTTTTTGCTAAAATAGCAAAAAGGATAAAGCTTGTGTTGAGCGAAGTCGAAAGGCTTCAATCGCTAACGCAAATGGTTTGTCTAAAAAAAAAGAAAAATAAAGATATTACAATTCGTTGGCAAACAAGTCTAGCCCTGATTATAGTACTTCGTCTACGCTCAGCACAGGCTAATGTTTGAGCTCTTTTTTGATGTTTCCTGAATTTAATTCAGGATCTGGAAAAAAGCGAGTGCGAAAAGCAGGAAACAGCTACTGAAAAAATTAATCTATCATATTTTTTAAATAGAATTTTTCTACTTTTTCTCTTGCCCAA
>NZ_CBFHJT010000055.1:7976-21453 GCF_965656025.1 Polaribacter sp. | reverse complement strand
TGAATCATAAAGTGGTAATTTTAAATACCTTGCAAATATAACCTTATTTGGCAGATTCTTCTACTTGTTTGGTTACTAAATAAACGCCTAAAAAAATTAATGAAGTAGCACTAATTTTAGTAAAGTTTAAAGAATCGCTACCCACAATTAATGCATAAACTGTGGCAATTACAGGTTGTAAATAAATAAAAACACTTACTGTAGTGGGTTTTAATTTAGACAAACCATAAAGGTTGAATAAATAGGTAATGCAAGTTGTAAAAATGACCACAAAACCAATATTCCAATAAATATTTGTGGGTATTTTTTGCCAAGTAATTTCTGAAAATTCAGCAAAACCAAAAGGAATTACAAAAACCAACCCAAAAAAATAAAACCATTTTACAAAGACAATTGGGTGGTATTTTTTGATGAGGTTTTTAGCTAATACTAAATACAAACCATAAGAAGCTGCATTTACAAAAACTAAAAAATTACCCAGATTATTGTTGGTGTTTGCTACTGTTGTTTTGCTGCCAAAAGTAATTAGCAAAATAGCACCAATTAACCCAATAAAAATACCTAATACTCTTAATTTACCAATCGCTTTTTTTATCAAAATACTCGAAAAAATTAGGACCATTATGGGCGATGTTACCATCATTACAGAAGCACTAATAGGAGAGGTGTAACTCAATCCTTTAAAAAAAGCCAACATATTTAAAGCCACACCAAAAACTGAAGCAATGGCTATTTTTTTAAAATCTTGCGACTCTATTTTTTTACTTTTAATAAACAAGCCAATAAACCAAAATATAACTGTAGCTCCTAAAACTCTTATTAGTATAAATCCAAAGGGCTTTACATACATGGGCATTACAGCTTTTGCAATGGTATAATTAATACCATAAATTAGAGTACCTATAGAAACAGCTATTAAAGCAAGGGTTCTTTGATTCATTATAAGATTACTAAAAAATTAATCTACAAAGTTGATGATTATTTTAAGATTGGCATAAAAAAAAGAGTTTCAAAATACATTGAAACTCTTTTTTAGGTTGGTTAATTAATTTTTAGTTAGTCTACTAAAGGTGGTATTCTTAATACTTGACCAGGATATATTTTATCTGGGTGTGATAACATAGGTTTATTTGCTTCAAAAATGACTGGGTATTTCATAGCATTGCCATAATAGTTTTTGGAAATTTTACCTAAAGTATCTCCACTAACAACTGTATGTAATTGTGCCATTTCTTTTTCTTCGATAATTTCTATTTCTTTAACGGTCATTTTATCGTCAACAGACGCAACTCCATTGGTATTCCCTACAGCTAAAACAACTTTTTCTTTGGTAGCTAAATCTACAGCTTCTCCCCAAAGAGTTACAGCATCGTCTGCTACTTCTATACCTAAATCTTTTACCTCTAAACCTAAGTTTGTAATAGCCTCTCTAAGTTGGCTAGATTTTTCCGCATTTTCTTCGTCTGTTGTTTTTCCGATACCAAAAACTTTGGCACCTGCGTTTTTAATAAAAGAAAAAATTCCCAATTTTTATTTTTTTTGATGTTACATTAGGCAATATACAAATTTTCGGCAATTTCTGTACATTTGTTTAATCTAATAAAGAAGGCATGCACATTCATCATATTTCAGAAAACAACTCTATATTAACTAGATTTTTAGCTCAAATTAGAGATGTAAATATTCAAAAAGATAGTTTACGTTTTAGAAGAAATATAGAAAGAATAGGAGAAATATTAGGTTATGAACTAAGCAAAAACCTAAGCTATAATACTGTGAATGTAACCACTCCTTTAGGAAAAAAGAAAATGGAGTTACCTAACAATGAACTTGTTTTATGTTCTATTTTAAGAGCAGGTTTGCCTTTACACCAAGGTTTATTAAATTATTTTGATGATGCTGAAAATGCATTTATTTCTGCGTATAGAAATCACCCAAAGAATAATACAGATTTCGAAATTGTGGTAGAGTATTTTGCAGCACCTTATTTAGACAATAAAACTCTTTTATTGGCAGACCCAATGTTGGCAACTGGGCAAAGTTTAGTGGCGGTTTACGAGGCTATCAAAAAACATGGTAACCCAAAAGAATTGCATATTGTAGCAGTTATAGCTTCTAAAGAAGGGGTAAGTTTTATAAAGAAAAAATTTCCAAAAAATACGCATTTATGGGTGGCTGCCATAGACGATACTTTGAATGATAAAGGTTATATAATTCCTGGTTTAGGAGATGCTGGAGATTTGGCTTTTGGTTCTAAATTATAAGAAAATAACCGCTGCAAAAGCACTTGTTAAAAGTATTAGAAACAGGCTGTTTTTATAAATATTTTTTTGTAATAATTCTATACCATTCGCAATAATTACTGCAGATGGAAATAAAAAAAACAAAAACTCAGCTCCATTTTTTTCTGGTATGTACAAGCAATAAATAAGTGCAATTACAAAGTTTATCACTAATAATAACCAACTTTTTTTAAAAGAATTATTTACTGCAAGTGCTTTTGGTGATTTTAAAAAAATAGCAATCACAGTTAATAGCAACACAAAAATGGTTAATCCATAAAAACCATTTTCTGCAAATAAATTCACCTCTTTAAAGCTATCAAAATAAAAAAGATTGGTAAATAAATACGTTTTATCATACCAAAAACAATAGGTAAAGTAAATTATTAAAGGCGTAATAAAACCTATAATAGGAGCAATTAAATAGTTTATAATTACTTTTTGATATAGTAAAATTGCAGCATATAAAACCAATGCAAAAGCTGCTGTTAAGGGTTCTAAAATAAATAAAATACTTAGCCAAAAACCACTGTCAAATAATTTTTGAAGAATTTTTTTAGGAGACCTTAAGCTGTACACTTTTCTTAAAAACAGTGTGTAAACTAAAAAAAGTAGTAATGTTTTAAAACTTAAAAACGCTTCTAAAAAATAACAAACAAGTATAATAAAAGTAAAAAAAGCGTAAGAATTATCGAAAGTTAGACCGTTTTTAGTGACAATAAAATTAAAAAAGAAAAATATTACAAAAAATAAAGCTAAAAAACCAGCCACTTTTAGCAATACAAAAGGGGTGAAATTAGCCATAAAAAAAAGGGAAAAACAAGTAATTAAAAATAGGCAAATAAAAACACTCGTCAATACTATAAAATTGATGGGTTTAGATTTGCTTAAAAAATTGGCTAGCATTGTTTCTTTTGTTATTTTTGTAGCGTAAAGATAATTAAGTTATGATAGCAAGCAATATTTTTAGATGGATTGGAAGTTTATTTACTGAAGTTTTATTTCTTCCTTTTGAGTGGCTACGCACAAATATAGCAAACGCAGATTTAGGCTGGTGGATTTCTAACGCAGTAAATTGGGGTTTTTTATTAGTGCTATTAGTTTTATTTGCCTACTGGATGAAAGAATCTAGAAGATTTGTAAAAGAAGGAACAGAAGACAGAGCTTAATTTTACACTTTGGGAAGTAAAAACAAATTAAAGCGTTTTAAAGAAAACGAAACGTTTCAAAATGTCATTCAGCCAACAAGAGAAGAAGTTGTAACCAACTTTTCTTATAAAGGCAAATGGCATTCTTTTTTTAAAAACAAGAATCCTATTATTGTAGAGTTGGGTTGTGGTAAGGGCGAGTATACAATTGCTTTGGCCAGAAAAAACCCGAATATAAATTACATTGGTATAGATATTAAAGGGGCGCGTTTTTGGCGAGGAGCAAAAACAGCATTAGAAGAAAATTTACCCAATGTTGCTTTTGTAAGAACACAAGTAGAATTGGTAGATTTTATTTTTGCAGAAAACGAGGTTTCAGAAATCTGGATAACTTTTCCAGATCCGCAAATAAAATACAAGCGCACCAAACATAGAATGACCAATAGTAGTTTTTTAAAAAAATATCACACAATTTTAAACAAAGAAGGTGTTGTTAATTTAAAAACAGATAGCGAGTTTATGCATGGTTATACTTTAGGTTTGTTGCATGGTGAAGGTCATGAAATTTTAAACGCAAACCATAATGTGTATAAAAATGGTGGTTCGCCTAAAGAGGTTACAGAAACACAAACTTTTTACGAAAACCAATACTTAGCTGTAGACAAGCCAATTACTTACATAAAGTTTAGGTTGCAATATTCTTAAAAGTCGCACTTTATCTTTCTTAATTTTACCTAAAATTTTCTATCTTCACTCTGTGGATAAAAACGATAATTTTTTTGAAAGAGTTTATAACGTAGTGCGTTTAATACCTTTTGGTAAGGTTACTAGTTATGGTGCAATTGCCAAATATTTAGGAGCTGCACGTTCTGCAAGAATGGTAGGTTGGGCAATGAACAAAGCACACAATTTAGAAGATGTACCTGCGCACAGAGTTGTAAATAGAAAAGGCTTGCTTACTGGCAAACATCATTTTGATGGTACCAATTTAATGCAACAATTATTAGAAAATGAAGGTGTTGTTGTAATAGACAATCAAATACAAAACTTAGACAGCGTTTTTTGGAATCCTATGGATGAACTTTCTTAATTTTAGCGTTTTTATGCAAACAACTTCTATAAAAATAACAACAGAAAAGCTAAACTTACAAGGATGTTACAACTTTGTAAAAGACAATTCGTGTGGTGGCATTGCTACATTTGTTGGTGTTGTTAGAAATGATACCAATGGAAAACAAGTAACAAAATTAGATTTTTCTACTTATAAACCCATGGCTATAAAGGAAATGCAAAAAATTGCAGATTTGGCTTTGAAAAAATTCGGTATTAAAAAAATTGCCATTCATCATGCAGAAGGTCTTTTACAAATAGGAGAAGTACCTGTAATAATTACAGTATCTTCTAAACATAGAAAAGCAGCTTTTTTGGCTTGTGAGTTTGCCATAGATACTTTAAAAGAAACAGTACCCATTTGGAAAAAAGAATATTTTTCTGATGGTGATGTTTGGGTAAATGCACATCCTTAATTCTGGTTGGCAGTTTTTTAATCTTAAGTAGGCAGTCAAAATGTTTAATTTTTTTACATTCTAAACTTATTTCAGAAATCTATTATTCATTTTTGCTAACTGCTAACTATTACTGTTTTCCTACTCTGCAACCACAAATAAAATTGCAGCCCAAATAAAATAGCGCCAGACAATAAATGTATGGCTTGTGTGCCTAGAGGGAATTCTGCATAATACATTAAAATACCTGTAATGGTTTCTATAAAAATTAAGGCAACAATCCAATTTACCAGATTGTAACCTAATTTTTTTGTTTGATTGATGTAGAACAGTCCAAAGTTTACCAACACAATGGCAATGGTAAAAGATCTATGAAAGTAGAATTTAAAACTAGGATTCATTAAACTATAGTTTTTATTCTCAAAACCAAATAACTTTACTTGTTCGTCTATAAATTGTCTTACTTGTGTACCCATTGCAATTTGTACTAACGAGAAAACTACAGAGATGATAAGTAGTTTATTAAAAACCTTATGATAAGGGAATTTCTTTTTTTCATCACTAATAATAAACTGTAACCCTAATAAAAGGGCAATAATAATTAAGCCAACAACCATATGTATGGTAATAGTAGTTGGGTTTAAATTGCTGTCTACAACTGTTTTGCCCAACCAAGCTTCAAACAACATTAAAAAGAACGCTGCAAAAGCTAAAAAAGGAATTCTTTTATCCTGTTTTCTTAATTTAATAGCACCGTAAACCAAAAACAGAAATACAAAACCGGCTAAAACAGAAACTAATCTGTTGATGTATTCCGTCCAAGTATGATACTTATTAAATACATTATAATCGTGTTTTGTGTAGGCTTGCCAATTATCTATATTAAAGCTAGTAGTTGTTTTTATGGTTTTGTCGGCAACATATAAAGTTTCGTCTTTAATAATAATAAAACCTTCTTCGTAAGTTGTGTTGGGTTTCCAGGTTATTTGGTCTTCAGAAGTTGGAGGTATTAAATATCCAAAGCATTTTGGCCAATCAGGACATCCCATTCCAGAACCTGTCATTCTAACAATAGCACCTGCTAAAAAAATTAAATACACAGAAATTATAGCCGCTTTTACAATTTTAGGAAACCTATTTTTCATCTTAAAATCTTTTTACAAAGATACTTTAAAAACAAATTCTTTAAAACCATTTAGAGCATCTTATAATTATGTATAAAAATTCTAAATAATATTTTTTATCAAACTTAAAATCAATTTTTTTTGAAAAAAAACCATTCAAAAAAAACACTTTTAAGAATTTGAGCTATAGCAAGTAATAGCCGGTTTTTTAGGTTTTAATTATTTAAAAAACAGCTACTTGCAAATGTGTTAATTTTTTACGAATAATGTAAAATTTAGATTTTTGTTAAAAACTTCAAGGGATTTGTGAATAAGTATGACTTTCTTTTAAAAGCAAAAATTACAATCTTTGTTAGGCAGTAAAATTAACATTAACTTAATATTAAATCATCGTGGAAATAACGCACATTATCAAAAGAGATTATCAAACAACACCCTTTGAGTTAGAAAAAATAACAAATGCCATAGAAAAAGCGATGCAAACTGTAAATAACGGTACTAGAAGAGATGCAGTAGCTATTTCTAATATTGTTAATGGTGCTTTGTTAGAAAGAAAATTAAACGAACCTTTATACATACCCACTGTAGAACAAGTACAAGATATTGTAGAGGTAAAGTTAATGGATAGCCCTTTTAGAGATGTTGCCAAAGCGTATATTTTATATAGAGATGAGCAAGCAAGAAGCAGAAAAACAAATATTTTTGAAAAACGCGTAAACTTAAAACCTTACGAGTATCCAAATTTATATGAATATGTAGATGCCATAAGACACTCTTACTGGATCCACACAGAGTTTAATTTTACTAGCGATATACAAGACTTTAAAGCACACCTTTCTGAAACAGAAAGACATGCCATAAAAAATACCATGTTAGCCATTTCTCAAATAGAAGTAGCTGTAAAATCTTTTTGGGGAGACATTTACAAAAAAATGCCAAAACCAGAAATAGGTTCTGTTGGCTCTACATTTGCAGAAAGCGAAGTACGTCATCATGATGCATACTCTCATTTATTAGAAATTTTAGGATTAAATAACGAGTTTAAAAACTTAAAAAAGAATCCTGTAATGATGCGTCGTGTAAATTATTTAGAATTGGCATTACAAAATTCTAAAAGTGAAGACGATAAACAATTCTCTGAATCTGTATTATTATTCTCTCTTTTTATAGAGCATGTTTCTCTATTTTCTCAGTTTTTAATAATCATGGCATTTAATAAATTTAAAAATGCCTTAAAAGGAATATCTAATGTAGTAGAAGCAACTTCTAAAGAAGAACAAATACATGGAGATTTTGGTATTGATATCATTAAAATTATAAAAGATGAAAATCCAGAATGGTTTGATGAAGATTACACTTTAATGATACAAGAAATGTGTAATGAAGCATTTTACGCAGAAAGTAAAATTATAGACTGGATTTTCGAAAAAGGAGAATTAGATTTCTTACCTAAAAATGTAATTAACGAATTTATTAAAAACAGATTCAACAAATCTTTAGAAAGTATTGGTGTACCAAAAATATTTGATATTGATGAAGCCTTACTTTCAGAAACAGAATGGTTTGATGATGAAATTATTGGAACCAAACACGGAGACTTCTTTGTAAAAAGATCTATAAACTACAGTAAAAGAACAAAAAGTATAACTAGCGACGATTTATTTTAAACCATGAACTTAGACACTAAACAAACCCAGCAAACAAAAACTGACCACGAAAAATTAATTGAAGCAAGAAACTCTTCTCGAAAAGAAATTCTTGGTAAGATACAAACACCAGAATATACTTGGTTAACAGAAAATAGTCGTAAATTTTTAGAATCAGGTTATTTAACAGAAGATGCTACTCCAGAAAGTAGAATTAGAGAAATAGCAGAAAATGCTGAAAAGATTTTAAAAAAACCTGGTTTTGCAGACAAGTTCGAAAACTATATGGCAGAAGGTTTTTATTCTTTAGCCTCACCAGTATGGTCTAACTTTGGTAAAAGAAGAGGTTTGCCAATTAGCTGTTTTGGTAGTCATGT
This sequence comes from Polaribacter sp., assembly GCF_965656025.1. Classification (GTDB taxonomy): domain Bacteria; phylum Bacteroidota; class Bacteroidia; order Flavobacteriales; family Flavobacteriaceae; genus Polaribacter. The sequence goes on along the minus strand of NZ_CBFHJT010000055.1, from coordinate 13,371 downwards.
TGCAGATGATATGGGAGATATTTTATTCTCGCAATCAGAAGTGGGTATGATGTCTAAATTAGGTGGTGGTACTTCTGGTTACTTTGGTAAACTACGTCCAAGAGGTTCAGAAGTTAAAAATAATGGTTCGTCTTCTGGTTCTGTGCATATTATGCAATTGTTCGAAAAAATGGTAGATGTCGTTAGTCAAGGTTCTGTTAGAAGAGGTCGTTTTTCTCCTTATTTACCAATAGATCATCCAGATATTAAAGAGTTTTTAGAAATCGGTACAGAAGGGAATCCAATACAAGAGTTAACACATGGTGTAACTGTGGGCAACCAATGGATGCAAGAAATGATTGATGGTGATGTAGAAAAAAGAAGCATTTGGGCAAAAGTATTACAGTGTAGAGGAGAAATTGGATATCCTTATATTTTATTTAGAGACAACGCAAATAATGGTACTGTAGATGTTTATAAAGACAAAAATTTAGAAATTTACGCAAGTAACTTGTGTACAGAAATTATGTTGCCTTCTAATGATGATTGGTCTTTTGTTTGCTGTTTATCTTCTATCAACTTATTACATTATGATAAGTGGAAAGACACAGATGCTGTAGAAACTTTAACCTATTTTTTAGATGCTGTAATGGAAGAATTCATTACAAAATTAGAAGTGTATAAAGATTCAGAAAATAGAGACGATCAGTTTACCTTCCGTTTTATGGAAAAAGCGTACAACTTTGCGAAAGACAATAGAGCATTAGGTTTAGGTGCTTTAGGATGGCACTCATTATTACAATCTAAAATGTTGCCTTTTGATAGCCAAGAGGCGTACAACTTAAACAATGAAATCTTTAAAGTAATTAAAGAAAAATCATATGCAGCTTCTGAAGCAATGGCAAAAGAATATGGAGAGCCAGCTATTTTAAAAGGATATGGAAGACGTAACACTACGTTAAATGCAATTGCACCAACAACATCATCTGCATTTATTTTAGGGCAAGTATCTCAAGGAATTGAGCCAATTTGGTCTAACATTTATGTAAAAGATATTGCAAAAATTAAAACAACAATTAAGAATCCTATTTTAGAAAGTGTTTTAGAAGAAAAAGGACAAAATAGCACAGATGTATGGAGAAGTATTAGAGATAATGATGGTTCTGTACAACATTTAGAGTTCTTATCAGAATATGAAAAAGACGTTTTTAAAACGTATTCTGAAATAGACCAAAACGTAATTGTATATCAAGCTGCAAACCGTCAAAATCATATCGATCAAGGACAATCTATCAATATTATGGTACATCCAGATATGCCAATTAAAGACGTAAACAAAGTATATGTGAATGCTTGGCAATTAGGTGTAAAATCGATGTATTACCAACACAGTATGAATGCTGCACAGAAATTTAAGCAAAAGAAAGAATGTGCTTCTTGTGAAGGATAATCATAATGTCATTCTGAGCTTGTCGAAGAATATAATTTAAAAGTTCGTAAAAAAAGAGAAGTAGCAATACTTCTCTTTTTTTATGGATTATAAGGTAAAAGCCAAATCAATTTAATAGATTTACAAACCAATAAGTAAAAAATAACGTAAGTATAGTATGAACTGGGTACAACTCCTTTCTTTAAAGCGTTTTGGCGATACACAAAAACGACCAAGAATAGCACAAGATGAAACACGTTTGGGCTTTGATGTAGATTTTGATAGAATCATATTTTCGTCAGCATTTAGAAGTCTGCAAGACAAAACACAGGTAATTCCATTATCTGAAACTGATTTTGTACACACGCGTTTAACACACAGTTTAGAAGTATCAGTTGTTGGTAGAACTTTGGGTAGACGAGTAGGTAAAGTATTGTTAGAACGTCATCCAAATTTAAAAGAACTAGGGTATACTTTTAATGATTTTGGCGCTATTGTAGCAGCCGCATCTGTAATGCACGATATCGGGAATCCACCTTTTGGACATTCAGGAGAAAAAGCGATTGGAGAGTATTTTAAAACAGGAAAAGGCGTAAAATATAAAAACCAACTAACAGATAAAGAGTATCAAGATTTAATCGATTTTGAAGGAAATGCCAATGGTTTTAAAATTCTTACAGAATCTAGAGAAGGTATTTCTGGTGGTTTAAGATTGAGTTACGCTACTTTAGGTGCGTTTTTAAAGTATCCTAAAGAAAGTTTGCCAAAAAAACCGACCCATCATATTGTAGATAAAAAATACGGTGTTTTTCAGTCAGAAACAGCTGTTTTTTTAGATGTGGTACAAGAATTAGGAATGCAACTAAAGTCTACCGAAAACATTTCTTTTTATAGACATCCCTTAGCATATTTAGTTGAGGCTGCAGATGATATTTGTTACACCATTATCGATTTTGAAGATGGTATCAATTTAGGTTTAATAGAAGAAGAGTTTGCTTTAGAATATATGATTAAGCTGGTAAAAGATACTATTGATATTAAAAAATATCATTCTTTAAAGCACAAAACAGACAGAATCAGTTATTTAAGAGCCTTAGCTATTGGAGTTTTAATTAACGAAGCAGTAGATATTTTTTTAGACAACGAAACTGCAATTTTAGAGGGTAGTTTTAAAAACTCTTTATTAGATAAATGTAAGTACGAAGCACAAATAAACGACATACTTAAACTAAGTGTTCAAAAAATATATAAAAGCACAGAAGTAATAGAAAAAGAAGTAGCTGGCTACAGAATTATTGCAGATTTATTACACGTTTTTGTAACTGCATTAAACAACAAATATGATGGTAATGCTTCTAATTTTGATAGTTTGGTATTGAATTTGTTGCCAGAAGAATATAAATCAGAAACCAATAATTTATACAATAGGATTATGCAAGTTTGCAGCTATGTCTCTAGAATGTCAGATAGTTACGCAATTAGAATGCATAAAAAATTAACAGGTAATATTATTTAGAATTAGTAATAATCACTAAATTTGATAACTTTTTTAAAAAAATATAATACATGAAAAAAAAAATATCTCTATCTATTTTGGCAATAGTTGCCTTGATAGCAGTACTTTTAACAAGTAATTCTGAAACAGAAGCAGACAAAAGGCAAAAAGAGTATGCAGCATATATAGAAAATCATCCTTATTCTAAAAGAAAGCCTCTCTCAAAAAAAGAGTTAAAAGCAATCGCAAAAAAAGACCGTCCAGATTTAGCATTTGAGCAAGATTTTTTAAGAACTATGGATCCAAAAACGAAATCAATACCAAGAGGACGTTTTTTAAAAACCTTAGAATATACTAAAAACTTTAAGAGAACTCTAAGAAGAAGTAAATCTGAAGCGACATTTAACTGGATTTCTAGAGGGCCAAATAATGTAGGTGGAAGAACAAGAGCCATTATGTTTGATCCAAACGATGCTACAGATAAAAAATTATTTGCTGGTGGTGTTGGTGGCGGTATTTGGATTTTACCAGACGTAACATCTGATAATTCTCAATGGTTTCAGGTAGCAGAAGACATGTCTAACTTTGCTGTAACTGCTATAGATTATGATCCAAACAATACAACTACAATGTATGTAGGTACGGGTGAAGGTTTTGGAAATATTGATGCCATAAATGGAGGTGGTATATGGAAAAGTACAGATGGAGGAGATACTTGGGCTAACTTACCAAATACACAAATTTACGAGCATGTTTTCGATATAGAAGTAAGAGCAGAGGGTTCTGGTCCCGGAGTCGTTTATGCAGCTGTAAGAGATTTAGATGGTTCTACAGGTACTGATTTAATTAGATCTAATGATGGCGGTGCTACTTGGACTATTGTTAGTGATGAGCCAGCAAGAGATATTGAAATTGCGTCTGATAATAGAATTTGGTTTGGTACTGCAGAGGGTACTGTGTTTTCTTCTGTAAACGGAATAGATTTTGTAAATAACTATACGTCAAGTGTTGATAATCCTAGAAGAGTTACAATAACAACTCCAGCTTCAAACTCATCTGTTGTATATGCTTTAATTGCAAATGGAAATACAGCAGGAGAAGTTGTAAAAACAACAGACAGAGGTTTAACTTGGACAGCTACTACAACATTGCCAAATGATTCTAGAGACAATTCTGTACCTTCAGAAGATTTTACTAGGGGACAGGCTTGGTACGACTTAACAATAATAGTAAACCCAACAAATATTAATGAGGTATATGTAGGAGGTATTAACTTATTTAAATCTACAGATGCTGGTGATGACTGGACTAAGATTAGTAGTTGGACAGACTCAAGAGATGCTTTAGTAAGTTACGCTCATGCAGATCAACACAATATGATTTTTAGACCAAATCATTCAGATCAATTATTAGTGGCCAATGATGGTGGTATTCAGTTTATTCCAGATTTATCTAAAGTTCCATCAACTACTCTTTCTTTAGACCCTTACAATGAAGGTATAGATGTTAGAAACAATAACTATAACGTTACACAATATTATTCAGCAGCTATTGACCCTGTGAATCCTAATGGACTTTTAGGTGGTACACAAGATAATGGTACCCAGTTTTTAACTACCTCTCCTGGTATTGGGAGTAGTGTAGAAGTTTGGGGAGGTGATGGTGGATTCTGTTTTATAGATCAAACAGCTACAAATGCCACAATGGGTGTTTATCAAATTGTATCCTTTACAAATAATAATTTTTATTTACTAGATTATACAAGTGGTACCGGACAGTGGATTCCTTTAATAACAACAGGAAATGGAAGTTTTATTAATGCCGCAGATTATGATGACGAAAATAATATTCTATATTCCTATAACGACAATAATGAAATAACATTAGCTAAATTAAACCCAGATTTAGAAGATCAAGGAGATAATATTTCAGGTTTTGCAGGGGAATCAGAAACGCTTACCATTACAGAATTATTAAACTCTACTGTTACAAATATTAAAGTTTCTCCTTATAATAAAGAAAACAGAGCTGTTTATTTTTGTACAGCAGGTGGTAGAATTGTTAAAAGAACAGCAGATGGTAATGTGCAAGCTTATACAAACTTTGGTGTTTTTGAAGGTTCTATATCTTCTTTACAAATTGGAGCTACAGAAGATGAATTATTACTAACATACTCAAATTATGGTGTAACTAGTGTTTGGTATTCTATAAATGGAGGTTTTAGTTGGATAAATAAAGAAGGAAATTTACCAGATATGCCAGTTAGATGGTCTTTATTTAATCCTTTAGATAGAAAACAAGTTCTTTTAGCAACAGAAGCTGGTGTTTGGAAAACAGACGATATTACAGCAGATTCTGTTGTTTGGGAACCTGCATCTGAAGGTATGGGTAATGTAAGAGTAGATATGTTACAATATAGAGCTTCAGATAATTTAGTGTTAGCAGCTACACATGGTAGAGGTGTTTTTACAACTAACTTTACATCTGGTACT
>NZ_CBFHJT010000055.1:0-7878 GCF_965656025.1 Polaribacter sp. | reverse complement strand
GTATTTTTTAAAATAGTTCCAATACTTAAAACTGCAATTTTAGTACCTTTTTTTAATAATTTACCTTTACCAATCCTTATTTTCTCAAAAGATTTTTGCCAGTTGATGATATTTCCATACCCTCTTGGATATCTTATTGCAATAGGATTTTTTAAGCCTAGTTGTGCTGTGTATAAAATATTACGCAATTCAATTTCGTTACTAGGTGCAAAAACTATTAAATTGGGTATGCAACGTAGGTAAGCAATGTCAAAAACTCCATGATGTGTGGCACCATCCTCTCCCACCAAACCAGCTCTGTCTAAACAAAAAATTACAGGTAAATTTTGCAAGGCTACATCATGTATCACCTGGTCATAAGCACGTTGTAAAAATGTAGAGTAAATATTGCAAAAGGCAATCATACCTTGTGTAACCATACCAGCAGCTAAGGTAACTGCATGTTGTTCTGCAATTCCAACATCAAAAGTTCTTTCTGGAAACTTAGCAAGCATAAACTTTAAAGAACTACCCGTTAACATTGCAGGTGTGATGCCAACAATTTTGTTGTTTTGTGTTGCTAATTCTACAATAGTTTTACCAAAAACATCTTGATATTTTGTATATACACTAACCTCTTTCTTAATTCTTTCTCCAGAAACTTTATCAAATTTTCCTGGTGCATGATACGTAACTTGGTCTTCTTCTGCTTTTTGTAAACCTTTTCCTTTTTTAGTAATTATATGTAAAAATTTCGGCCCTTTTACAGACTTTAATCGTTTTAATTCTTCGATTAACTTATCAATATCATGTCCATCAATTGGTCCAGAATAATCAAAATTTAAAGCCTTAATAATATTGTTTTGTGCTGCTAATCTTCTGTCTGTTTTTACTTTTGTTAAATATTCTTTTAAAGCACCAACAGAAGGATCTATTCCTATGGCATTATCATTTAAAATAATTAAAATATTTGCCTTAGAAACACCTGCATGATTTAGAGCTTCAAATGCCATTCCACTTGCAATAGAAGCATCTCCAATAACAGCTATGTGTTGTTTTTCTGTGGCGCCTTTTAGGTTTGAGGCAATTGCCATCCCTAAAACAGCAGAGATAGAAGTGGAAGAATGTCCTACTCCAAATGCATCAAATTTACTTTCTTTTATGGATGGAAAACCAGCAATACCACCAAATTGTCTGTTCGTGTCAAAAACCTCTTTTCTTCCTGTAAGAATTTTATGTCCGTAGGCTTGATGACCAACATCCCAAACCAACAAATCATTGGGAGTGTCAAATAAATAGTGCAAAACAACAGTAAGTTCTACAACACCTAAGCTTGCACCTAAATGACCTTCTTTCGTAGAAACAATATCAATAATAAATGAGCGCAGTTCTTTAGCCAATTCTGGCAATTGGCTAACATCTAATTTTCTTAGATCCTTTACATTTGATATTTTTTCTAACAAATTATTCATTCAATTACAAAAATACAACATCAATTTTTGTAATATTGAATTTTAGTATTCAAAATAGAATGATACAGCCTTTTGATGATATTTATTTTATGAAAAAAGCCTATCAGGAAGCAGAAAATGCTTTTGATAAAGGCGAAATACCTGTGGGTGCAATTATTGTTTTAAACAACCAAATAATTGCCAGAGCACACAACCTAACAGAAACTTTAAATGATGTTACTGCACATGCAGAAATGCAAGCATTTACAGCTGCAGCAGATTTTTTAGGAGGTAAATATTTAAAAGATTGTATTTTGTATGTTACCCTAGAGCCTTGTCAAATGTGTGCAGGTGCAAGTTATTGGACACAAATTGGTAAAATTGTGTATGGTGCAAGCGAGCTAGAAAGAGGTTTTGTAAACTTAAAAACAACCTTACATCCAAAAACAAAAGTTATTGGCGGAATTTTAGAAAATGAGTGCGCGCAATTGTTAAAACGTTTTTTTATAGAAAAACGTAATTTGAATTGATAAATTGATTATGAAAAAGTACGATGTTGTTGTCATTGGAGGTGGACCTGCAGGTGGACAAGCTGCAAGAAATTTAAGTAAAAAAGGGCATAAAGTATTGTTAGTAGAACGTTTTGATAGTTTTATGGATAACAACTTTTCTAGTGCAGGTATGACTTTAGAACCCTTGAAAGAATTTAATTTACCAGACCATATTATTGGTGCATATTGGAGCGATATTACATTACAATGTACCAAAAAAAGCTACCATTGGAAAGGAGATTCTCAGAAAGGAGTTGTATTAGATTATGGTAAACTAAAACTGTTTTTAGCAGATGAAACCATTAAAAACGGTGGAGAAGTTTTAACTGGTTATAAATACATCAGTAAACAAGTAAATGATAATAGTGTTGTACTTACGCTTCAAAAAAATAAAGCAAATCAAACTTTACAAGTAGAAGCTAAATTGGTAGTAGATGCTACTGGACCATTAAGAAAAGTTATGTACGATACTAAAGAAGCGCAACCTAAAATGGATTTAGGAAGTGGTACAGAATATCAAATTGAAGTTTCACCAGAAATTTACGAACAATATAAAGACAGATTGGTATTTTTTTTAGGTCATAAATGGGCTATAAAAGGATATTCTTGGATTTTTCCAATGGAACAAAATATTTTAAAAGTTGGGGCAGGTAAAGTACACTTAAAATCTAAAGACCAAGAAAACACAGACAAAACAACCAAAAAAATTACCGAACAAATTATTACTGAATATTTAAAATGTGATGATTATAAATTACTCGATATTCATGGTGGTATTATTAGATATTCAAACGGTTTAAAAGATACATTTTACAACAATAAAGTATTTGCGGTAGGTGATGCTGTTTCTGCTATAAACCCAAGAGGTGGAGAAGGTATAAGATATGCCATGCAAAGTGCAGATTTGGCTTGTGTGTCTATAGATGAATTTTTAAAAACAGGTACAACAAACTTTGATAATTTCCGTAAAAAATGGCGAAGAAAAAAATTATTTAAATGGCGTTTAAGTGAAATGTCTAGCCAAAGAATGTATAGTAAATATTCTGATGCTCAAATAGAAAACAGGATACAGTTTTTTCATGACAATTTTGGTACAGATGTTTTAATAGACAGCTTATTTAATTTTAAATACAATCAAATTTTATCTAGGGTTTTTCAATTTTTAGTCTTAAAAATTAAATATTTTTTTAAAAAAGAAAGATTTTAGACCCTAAGCGAACATATAACTGTTAAAATTTTAACAAACTCTTCCCAAAAAATTTGTGGTGTAAATTGTTTTAATGAAATTTAACTTTTAAATGTCATTAAACAAACACTATTCATGAAAAAAATTACTTTAATTTTTGTGCTTTTATTTACTGTTTCAGTAATATCTGCCCAAGAAACACCCAAGCCAAATTATAGAGCTGCTGCTAAATACTCTCCAAAAAACTTAGCAAAAATGGTACACTCTACAAGTGTAAGACCACACTGGTTAAAAAAAGGAAACCGTTTTTGGTATGCTTACAAAACCTCAGAAGGTTCTAACCATTATATTGTAGATTTAGATAGAAAAACAAAAAAACCTTTATTTGATAATGTAAAAATGGCAAAGTGGTTAACAGAAATAACCAAAGATCCTTATGATGCAAAACATTTACCACGTTTTAGTTTTAAATTTAATGAAGCAGAAAACGCAATTCGCTTTAGAGTTACTGCTACAGAAGAAGTAGAGGTTGTAGATGAAAAAAAGTCGACTAAAAAGGATTCTACTTCTACCAAAAAGGCTAAGAAGAAAAAGCCTAAAATGGAAAAGAAAACCTACCATTTAGAATATAAATTAGGTGGAAATGGTTTAAGGATTATCGATACCAAAAAAGCCGAGAAAAAACCTTGGAGACGTTGGGCAAATGTAGCTCCAGACAGTTCTATTGTGTTGTATTCTAAAAACTATAATTTGTTTTGGATGGATAAAGAAAACTTTAAAAAGTTTATCAAAGATGAAAAAGACAGTACTGTTGTAGAAAATCAATGGACAAAAGATGGTGAAGAAAATTACGGTTATGGAGGTGGAACTAGAGGACAAGATAATGTGGATATTGAAAAAAACAAAGACAAAAGAAAAGGAGTTTGGGGTACTTGGTCTCATGATTCTAAAAAGTTCGTTTTTCAAAAATCAGACTCTAGACATATTAAAGATTTATGGGTAATTAACTCTACAGGTAAAAAAAGACCTACACTAGAAACCTATAAATACCACATGCCAGGTGAACAAGAATATTACAAATCTGAATTGTTAATTTTTGATATTCCAACAAAAACACACGTAAAAGTTCCTTTAGATACTGTTCGTCAGCAAAGTATTTCTGTATTTAGAGCTCCAAGAAAACAATCAAGTAGAGATGATGATTTTAGACCTTCTTTATTACTTTCTAAAAAAGGGAAAGTATATTTTAGTGTAATTTCTAGAGATCGTAAAAAATACGACATAAATGTGGCAGATATTAATACAGGTGAATATAAAACCTTAATCGAAGAGCGTTTTAATACCTATATTGAGTCTAGACCTTTGGTTTTGTTTAATAATGAAACAGAAATGTTACATTGGGCAGAACGTGATGGTTGGGCACATTTTTATTTATACGATTCAGAAGGTAATTTAAAAAATCAAATTACAGAGGGCGATTATCATGTAGATAATTTTGAAGGCTTAGACGAAAAAAGTAGAACACTATATTTTACAGCAAATGGGGTAAATAAAGAACAAGACCCTTATTATTTGCATACCTATAAAATCAACTTAAATGGTAGTGGAATGAAGGTGTTAAATCCTGGAGATTTTACAACGAATTCTTCCATGTCTGATTCTAACAAGTTTTTTGTAAATAACTTTTCCAGAGTAAATACTGTTCCAAAATCAGAAGTCAGAGATGCAAGAGGACGTAAAGTGATGGATTTAGAAACAGCAGATTTATCACAATTATTTGCATCAGGATATAAATTTCCAGAACCTTTTAAAGTAAAAGCAGATGACGGAATTACAGATATTTATGGAGTAATGTACAAGCCTTTTGATATGGATTCTACCAAAGTATATCCGCTTTTAGAGTATGTATATCCAGGACCACAAACAGAGGCTGTAAACAAATCTTTTTCTTACAGAATGGATCGTTTAGATAGAATGGCACAAGTTGGTTTTGTGGTAATTACTTTAGGAAATAGAGGTGGACATCCAGATCGTTCTAAATGGTATCATAATTATGGTTATGGTAATTTACGTGATTATGGTTTGGCAGATAAAAAATATGTAGCTCAACAATTGGCAAACAGACATAAATTTATTGATATCGAAAAAGTAGGTATTTACGGTCATTCAGGTGGTGGTTTTATGTCTACAGCAGCCATGTTAGTGTATCCAGACTTTTTTAAAGCCGCAGTTTCATCCGCAGGAAATCACGATAATAGAGTGTACAATTCTTGGTGGAGTGAAACGCATCATGGTGTAAAAGAAGAAATTGATGAGAAAGGTAAAATATCACACAAATATAAAATTGATTACAACCAATCTTTAGCCAAAAACCTAAAAGGGCATTTAATGTTAATTCATGGTGATATGGATAACAACGTGCATCCTGCAGGAACCATTAGAATGGCAAATGAATTAATTAAAGCCAATAAACGCTTTAAATTTATGATTATGCCAGGACAAAGACATGGTTTTGGTAACATGACAGAATATTCTTTCTGGTTACGTGCAGATCATTTTAGCAAGTATTTATTAGGAGAAGAAAATACAGAGGTAGATATTATGCACATGAATTTAAATAAACCGATGAATAGATAGAAGCCCATCCTAACCTTCCCAAAGGCAAAGGACTCTCACTGTTGAAAGTTGATGATAAAGACGAATGTCAAACTGAGCTTGTAGAAGTTCATTTTGTCACAACAAAACCTACAAAATTTTATATTTTGTAGGTTTTGTTTTTAAACACCGGTTTTCTTATTTTTATTTTTTGAATGCTTAAATTAATTTGTGATGAAAAAAGTTTATAGAATAATCTCTACAATGGCTATTATTTTGTTTGTGATTTCTTTTGTTTTAAATAGATTAGCAATTTTTACAGATTACAATTCTATGGATTTACAAAGCATTTTTGTAATCATTTATTTATTTACTAGTTTAAAATATTATACTTTAGAAGTTAAAGATAAAGACGCAGAAATTCAGCATTTAAAGAGGAAAATAAACAAGTTTGAGTAGTAGCTAATATTTACTTAAAAAAGACCAGATTCAATTCGACTTTAGGAAAAGTCTCGCAAAAGTCAACGTAAATAATATATGCCATTTTAGATTTCTCACTTCGTTCGAAATGACAGGAATTTTATAGACGAAATTAGAATAATCTTACGAATCTTCTACAAATTCTAAAATATCTGCAGGTTGGCAGTCTAAAGCTTTACAAATGGCTTCTAAAGTAGAAAAACGCACTGCTTTTGCTTTACCTGATTTTAAAATAGATAAGTTTGCAGTAGTAATACCAATAATTGCTGCCAGCTCTTTACTACGCATTTTACGTTTGGCAAGCATTACATCTAAGTTTACAATGATTGCCATATTATATTGTTAGGTCGTTTTCTTGTTTTAAATTTCTTCCTTCAATTAAAACTTTACTGAAAATTACTAAGAAAAAACCGAAAATAATCATCAATAAAGACAAGTACCTAGAATCTGCATTGAAGTAAATCATGTATTTATAATCCACAAAAAATATTGTAAAACTTAAAAGAAAAGAAATGATATTTGATATTGCAATAAGTTTACCTGCTTTTTGTAGAAGTATAGATGTGTTGTTATTAAAATAATCTGTAATTTTTTTTAAAAGCAGTATTTTAATAAGAAAATAAGCTCCATATAAAAAAATACTAAAAGCAATAGATTTTAAAATTACTAAAAGTTTTAATAAAAATGGAGTGTTCGTGTTTCGAAAATGACCTAAGTGTAAAACATCCTTTTCAAATAATAATGCTAAAATAACTAAAATATTATCACCTAAAAACCATAATAATGTACAGCCAAAAAGAAATAAAACGATTCTTTTTAAAACTTTTATTTTTTTCATAATTATATTGTTAAATCATTTTCTTGTTTTAATTCTTGTCCACGTTTAAAAACTGCTTTTAAAATAGAAAAGAATATTATTGCTAAAGGGTAATAAATTAAAAAATCTATAGAGGCGCTTCTTTTAGTTAAATAATGAGATGTATTATTTTTGAATACCATTTTTAAAGGTTCTATTGTAAAACCTTTTAGAAGAAACTCTAAAAAAAATAAAACAACAATTAAAAAAATAATATGATTTAGAATTTTAATATTTCTATCAAAAAAGAAGTTAAAATTTTCAGTGTTTTTTAAGAATTTATTTAGAAAGAAAAGTATAAGAAAAAATCCTGAAAACATTATTACTTTAGACCAGATAACATAAGTTTTAGAATAATTAGTTAACAAATTATAATGATAGAGCTGTTTAGTTTTTTTCCATTCATCATAGGTATTTGGAATTTGTTGAACATCAAAATTGAATATGATATCTCTTTTTGAATTAATTGTTAAATTGGTATAATTTTCTGGAGAAATCATAGAATGAAAATAAATAAAAATGAAACCAAGACAAAAAAACACCTGAATCATCATTAAAAATTTTAAAAAGTATGAGGCTGTTTTTAATTTCTTTATTGTTTTCATTATTTAAAATATATTACACCGCAAATATATAAAAATTATTGAAAAACAATAATAAAATATTCTAATTTGATAATTTTAAGCAAAAAAAGACCTCACAAGTTCTAAAATCTGTGAGGTCTGAGTAATTTATATTCTTACAATAATGTATTAGTCTCTAGACATAAAAATTGACAAT
>NZ_CBFHJT010000054.1:0-21536 GCF_965656025.1 Polaribacter sp. | reverse complement strand
AATAAAGAAAATAAAACATAGAGAAAATCCACGAGGGTTTTCGCAAGTAAGCCTATTACGGTTTTGTAAATTGTTTTAATTAAATTTAATATTTTTCTTTATCATTAAATGAGCTATAATAGTAGTAGCTAAACCAATATAAAGCATTTCAGCAGCAATAATAATTTTTTCAGTATATATGTATGCTATTATTGTTGCCAAAACTCCTAAGACAATTATTACAATTCCAAGTATTCTGTAATTTTTGTAATCTTCAATGTCATCTTTGTGGTAGTTTTTTCTTTCAATTACTATGTTTTTAGCTACTTCTTTAGCTAGATCTACAGGAAAGCCCTGTTTTTCTAGTTTTGCATAAATTCCTTCCTCATTTAGTCTAGAATTTTTAAACTTTAGACCTTGATGGTATGCTTTATTTTTTGAGTATTCATTGGTGTTTTTCATAGGTATCAATTTTTATTCTGTATTAGTAACGTATTTTTTGTATGATTTCGTTACATTCTTCACTAAGTTAATAAAAAAAACAAACCTCTCTGTTAGTTATGCAGAAAGATAATCCAAGAGGATTTTGTAAGTAGGCTTGCTTTAGCATTTAATGATAACTGTATTGATAAATCAAGATTTATCTTATTATTTCGAAATTATCAACATAAATAGCATTAATTTAGAGTTTTATTGTTTGAATTTCAATGAAATTATTATTTGTTTTAAGAAGAATATTTGCCAACTAAAATGATATGAAAAGTTTTAATATCTCATATCAGCAGTTAAACGAATTTAGTTAGTTTTCTCGAGAAAGTCACATAAAAAACCTCTCTGTTTACACAAAGAGGTTTAGGTTTGCTTAGTGTGTTTTATTTTGAATCATTTTACAAAATTATAGTTCTAAATGTAGTTTTATGATTGTTTTTAGTTGCAAAAACTACCATCTACAGTTTCGTTATAATTTACACTAGTACTATTTATTAAAATTGTTTTTTGCGCCAAGTTACCGTCATAAGAAACTTTAAATACATAATTTTCACCTTGTTCTACAGCACTAATTTTACAAGAAGCACTCTCCATGACTTGTGTTTCAGAGTTAAAAACCCAAGATAAATCTGTAGCAACTCTCCAAGCAGTACCTTTTGGTGCATTTGCTTTTCTGTAATATATAGAGGCTGCAGGAAAATCTGTAACTCTTACTTTTTCATCTGCGTTTTCGCAACTTAATATTACATTAACTGTTGCATCTATAGTTGCTGGCGGTGGAGAAGGTAATTCTAAACTTGGAGAACCAGTATTGCAAAAATCTATATTTTGCTGAAAAGTTGTATGTGGTAACTCAACTCGAACTGTTTTTGCTCCTCTAATGATATTCTTTAATGATGTAGTAGAAGTATTTGCTTGTATATCTAAGGACCTATTAAAGCCTTTCTCAAATATTTGTACGCGTAAACTTCCCTGATTTCCATTTCTGTTGACCATTAAATTGGTATTACAAGGCTGTTCTGAGAAATAAACTAGTGCCATGTTTCTAAATAAAGGGCCATTTAAAAGATAACGCAATTCTATTCTGCCATTTGGGAGTTGACTTACCTCTGGGACTGTGTATAGTATAAATCTTTCAGCTGTTGTTGGGCTAATGTAGGCTAGTCTTAAAACTTGTTGCAATTCTGAATAAGTAGTGGCATTTAAGATAAAATTAATAATATATTCTCCTGTGTTTTTTTTGTTTGTTTTAATCTTTCCTTTAAATTCATTTCCATTTGAATCTGTAATTTTAGTTTCTACTGCGCCTAAAACAACCAAAGAAGAATCATTAACATTTTCTAAAAGATTTTCAGATATTGATTTTACAGCTTCATTGCTACTTGGGTTATAGTAGGTAGTTGTAAAACTTAAATCGCCAGAAAGTGTGTTTCCGTTTTCATCTTCAAAAGTAGAACCCGCTTTTACCTCTAATCGTACCCCAGTTTCTATGTTATCTGCATTATCTTGGTTTACTACAGAAATAGCAATATCATCATTTATTGTTCCATCTGAAGAGGTGCTAATAATATTATTATCTTCTTTAATGGTTATACCTTCTGGTGGATTAGACAAATTTATCATTGATACAGTATAGCTAGAACTACCTATATCTGAAATTGATATTGTTTTTTCTGTAGTTTTAAATCCAGGAGCAGTTAATTTTAACTTTACTTTAATTGGATTTTGTGAGTCAGGATTGATAGCATTTTTAATTCCAAAATTTAGAATCCCACTATTAATTGTAGTTTCATTCATATTGTCGCTAAATGCATCAATAACATTGTTTGCATTATTTCCTTCAAATTTAACTTGCACATCAGTATTGACGGTTTCATTTGTTTTGGCGTCAGTTATAATAATAGTTGCAGAGGTGTTAATGGGTTCTAAACCAATTACAATTCCAAAATTATCTATAGCATTCTCAATAATTTGAGTATTACAAGCTACCATAGTAATTATAGCAACAAATAAGAGTAATGTTTTCTTTAATTTATTCATAGTTTTATAATGTTACAATTCTATTTTTTTTGATTTTTTAATAATTGATAGGAGATACCTACATTTAACATGGGATACCATCCAAATTCATTTAAGCCTTGTTGTAAACTTGCCACTTGGTTTATGGTAGGCGATATTAATCCAGTACCCTGCATTATTAATTCTGGTGATCCACTGTAAAGTAAACCTAATGATAAATTTAGTTTTAAAGCATTGCCTTTAGATAACGCATTACCATAACCCAAACCTAAATAAGGCATGTATTCATTAGGATAATTAACTACTGCAGAAACCGAACCAACTCTATCTGGAGAAAACGTTCTGTTTGCATCAAAAACATAAGGTGTAATTGCCGCTGCATTACCATTTATTTCAAATTGATTTCTTACAATACCCCCTATTAGTCTAAATTTATTATTAAAAAGAAAATAATCTACCAATAAAGCAATAGAATTTACTTTACCATCAACCTCATAGCCCACAGTAACACTATTATCTACTTCTTGTCCATTATCTGAATAATTAAAACCAGATACGACTAATCTTAAATTAAATTTAGTAGAAATATTGGTAGCAAGTTCACCACCTAAACCAGTCGTACCAGCAGTAAATCCAATAGAAAATTTATTAAAATTATTTGATTGTGCGTTTAAAGAATAATTTAGATTTAGTAACGTTATAAAAATAACACTCTTTAATATTTTTTTGTGAAGCATAGTTTTTTTTCGATAGAATTAATCTTCAGTAAAAATCTTTTTAAATAAACGAAATCTATTTTACGATTTTTTACAAATATAAATTCAAAGATAAAATATTTAAATAAAAAAAACCTTTTTGTTTGCACAAAAAGGTTTGATATTTATGAGGCTTAAAAACTCGTTCGTCCTAAAAGAAAACTATTTAATCAACTCATAAGAACGTTTGATAAAATTTGTTAACTCTTCACCATGCAGTAGGTTTTGAGATAATTTAGCCAAATCAAAAGCTTGAGAAATTAAACCTTTTTGTTGTTTTTCATCTGCAGCTAAAATTTCAGAAACTAATGGACTGTTGGTATTTACTACCAAATTGTACATATCTGGCATATTACCCATTCCCATCATTCCACCACCTCCAGAAGCTTGCATTTCTTTCATTCTACGCATAAATTCTGGTACAGTAATAATAAATGGAGAAGCAGCAGAATCCATCGCTTCTAACTGAACAGTGTAAGCCGAATTGTTTACAGCACCTTCAATTACAGGCTTTAATTTTTCTTTTTCCTCATCAGATAATTTAGAAATTACGTTATCGTCTTTCTTAATTAAATTATCTATATGATCTGCATCAACTCTAGAAAATTTCACTTTAGCATCTCCACCTTCTAATTTTTGCATTAAATGCGATATAATTGGCGAATCTAAAATCAACACTTCATATCCTTTGGCTGTAGCTTCTTGTATGTAACTGTGTTGTGCATCTTTGTTAGCCGCATATAAAATTACGTGGTTGCCATCTTTATCAGTTTGTGTGTCTTTTGTTTTTTCTAACAACTCATCAAACGTAAAATACGTATCTGCTACAGTTGGGTACAAAGCAAATTTCTTCGCTTTGTCAAAGAACTTGTCTTCAGATAACATTCCGTATTCAATAATTACTTTAATATCGTTCCATTTTTTCTCAAAATCTTCACGATCTTTTTTGAATAAAGACGTTAATTTATCTGCAACTTTTTTAGTGATGTACCCAGAAATTTTCTTTACTGCACCATCTGCTTGTAAATAAGAACGAGAAACATTTAATGGAATGTCTGGAGAATCAATCACACCTTTTAGCATTTGTAAAAAGTCTGGTACAATACCTTCTACATTATCCGTTACAAATACTTGATTTTGGTATAATTGAATTTTATCCTTTTGCATATCTAAGTTTTGAGACAACTTAGGGAAGAATAAAATACCTGTTAAATTAAATGGATAATCTACATTTAAATGAATGTGGAATAATGACTCTTCAAATTGCATTGGATACAATTCTCTGTAAAAGTTGGCATAGTCTTCATCACTTAAATCTGCTGGCGCTTTTGTCCAAGCAGGATTTGTGTTGTTGATAATATCGTCTACTTCAATCTGTCTGTGAGGTTCTGTAGTTTCTTTACCATCTTTATCTTTGGTAGTTTTTGGTTCGTGTGTTGGATCGTTTACTTTTTTAGTACCAAATTTAATTGGTACTTGATTAAAACGATTGTATTTGGTTAACAAACCTCTAATTTTACCTTCTTCTAAAAATTCTGTTGAGTCTTCTGCAATATGCAACACAATTTCTGTACCTCTGTCAGCTTTATCAGCTTCAACCAAGGTATATTCTGGAGAACCATCACAAGTCCAATGTGCAGCAGGTGCATCTTTAAAAGATTTTGTGATAATTTCTACTTTATCAGCCACCATAAAAGCCGAATAAAAACCTAAACCAAAATGCCCAATTACACCTGTATCGTTTTTATCGTCTTTGTATTTTTCTAAAAATTCCTCAGCACCAGAAAATGCAATTTGATTGATGTATTTTTCAACTTCATCAGCAGTCATCCCTAAACCTTGGTCTTTAATTGTTAAGGTTTTTGCGTCTTTATCAATACTGATTTCAATTTTTGCATCACCTAATTCCGTTTTTGCTTCTCCAATAGAAATAAGGTGTTTTAACTTTGTAGTAGCGTCTGTACCATTAGAAATTAGTTCACGTAAAAAGATTTCGTGATCAGAATACAAGAATTTTTTAATCAGCGGAAAAATATTTTCTACTGATACATTGATGTTTCCTTTGCTCATAATTTATCGTTTATTTTAGTTATTGTTGGTGTCATTTCGACCTTGTGGAGAAATCTAATAAATATTATAGATTCCTTTATTTCGCTATCGCTTCAATCGGAATGACAGTTTTATTTTCTGATGTATAAGTAGTCAAAAAAAATACCAAATTTAGAATTCTGACAAGATGACACGGTTTTTTTTATTTACGTCAGTTAAAAAATAGTTTCTAAACTATTTACTTAATAATTGACAATCTTTAGAAAATGAGAATCTAAATAAATTGCCTATTTTAGCTAATCACAACAAACAAATAACTAAAATTACAATACTATGTATAATTCTAAAATAGCAGGGTTAGGATATTACGTTCCAGAAAATGTTGTAACCAACAACGATTTGAAGGAATTTATGGATACCTCAGATGAATGGATTCAAGAAAGAACAGGTATACAAGAAAGACGCTGGATAGACCCAAAAACAGAAGATACTACAGCTATAATGGGTGCAAAAGCAGCAAAAATAGCTATTAAAAGAGCAGGGGTAACCAAAGATGATATCGATTTTATAGTTTTTGCTACTTTAAGTCCGGATATGTATTTTCCGGGAGGTGGTGTACAAATACAAGATTTATTAGAAATGCCAACCATTGGTGCTTTAGATGTACGTAACCAATGTTCTGGTTTTATTTATGCCATGTCTGTAGCAGATCAATTTATTAAAACAGGCATGTATAAAAATATTTTGGTGATAGGTGCCGAAAATCATTCTGGTGGATTAGAAAAATCTACAAGAGGAAGAGGTGTAACTGTTATTTTTGGCGATGGAGCAGGAGCTGCAGTTTTAACAAGATCTGAAGAAAAAGGCAAAGGTATATTATCATCACATTTACATTCAGAGGGAAAACACGCAAGAGAATTGATGTTAGATGGACCTTCTACACAAAGATGGGTTCCAGAAATCATAGAAGCCAATGATCCTGATGATGTCTCTTATTTTCCTTATATGAATGGGCAATTTGTATTTAAGCACGCAGTAACTCGTTTTTCTGAAGCGATTGTAGAAGGTTTGCAAGCCAATAATTTACAGAAAGAAGATATTGATATGTTAATTCCACATCAAGCCAATCTTCGTATTGCACAGTTTATACAAAAGAAGTTTCAATTAGCTGATGAGAATGTACATAATAATATAATGAAATATGGAAACACTACAGCAGCTTCTGTAATTATAGCCTTAACTGAAGCTTGGGAGCAAGGAAAAATAAAAGATAATGACCTTGTTGTTTTAGCTGCTTTTGGAAGTGGTTTTACTTGGGGGAGTGTGATTATAAGATGGTAACAATTTAATTTTTATAAGAGAAAAAGACTCGTTTAAAAGCGGGTCTTTTTTTATTTATAGTCCACTTTTTAGGTTTTTATTCATCTTTTTACAATGTATAGAAACACAAATTATTGTTAATTTTTAGTATTTTACAATTAAATGTTTATTATTTTTTTAAGTTTGTTAAACAAATTTATGTATCATGAAACCAATAAATTACAAATTTTTAACGCTTTTACTTTTTCTTTTTTTAATTACGAATGTATCTGTTATTGCACAAGATTTTAATGGAAAAGCCATTTATGTTTCTAAATCTAAAATGGAATTAGGAAATTGGGGAGCTAGATTAAGTGAGGCACAAAAAAAACAAGTCGCACAAAGATTAAAAAACAGATTAGAAAAAAAATATATTTTAGTTTTTAACAAACAAGAAGCAACGTTTAAAGAAGATCAAAAAATAGACGCCATTTCTGGTGCGACTGATTCTTGGGGTGCTTATTTTTCGAGAGGAGACCAGTATAAAAACATCAAAGAGACTCAATTAATACAGAGCCAAGAGTTTTATGGCAAACGTTTTTTAGTAAAAGATAATTTGTACAAAATAGATTGGACGTTAGGTACAGCAACCAAACAGATTGGAGATTATACTTGTTACAAAGCAAAGGCATTTGTACCTTACAAAGAGTTAAATTGGTACAATTTTTCTTGGGCAGATTTAAGAAACCAAGAAAATAAAGACTCAGAAAAAAAGGAAGAAGAAAATATGATTGTGGTAGAAGCTTGGTACACTCCACAAATACCTTTAGCACATGGTCCTGGAGAGTTTTGGGGTTTACCTGGGTTAATTTTAGAAGTTGGTGTAAATAATACTACCTTGTTGTGTACAGAAGTAACTATTAATAAAGGAGACAAAGTTCAATTAGAAGCACCAGACAGAGGTACAGAAATTACCAAAGAAGAGTACTCTAAAACCATTCGTAAAAAAATGGCTGAAATGAGAAATAATAGAATGGGAAGAAGAGGGTAAATTTTTGTAATTTTGTAGTTGTAAGATTTCAATAATTACCTTTTAATGTCAAGAAAATACAAAGTACTTTTATTTTTATCTAACCTTTTTTTGTTATTATTCATTTTCAATATTTTTGCAAAATTTATTGTTTTTTCTAGCAGTTGGTTCAACATTATTTTTATTGCTTTTTTTTGTATTGTAAATATGGCAATTGCTTTAAAAGCAGCTATAACTAATACTGATAAAAAATAAAAAAACCTGAAGCAGGAAAACTTCAGATTTTGTTATAGTTCAAATAAATTACTTTAAATGAAGACAAAGTAATTACTATATAGACGCTTAATTTTTAAAATCGTTTCATAATTTTAACCTCCTTAACTAAAACTTAACATAATGTCTAAAAAAACGCTGGTTATTGGTGCTTCTTTAAAAACAGAAAGATATTCTAATAAAGCAATTAATGCGCTAATCAAAAAAAATGTAGAAGTGGTTGCAATTGGTTTGAGAGAAGGAACTGTTGCAGGTGTTTCTATAGATGTAGATAAGATAGATTATCAAAATATAAACACGGTAACCTTGTATTTAAATCCAAAGAGACAAGAGGAATATTATAGGTATATTATTAGTTTACAGCCCAAAAGAGTTATTTTTAATCCGAGAACAGAAAATTTTTATTTTATAAAACTATTAAAAGAAGAAAATATAGAAAGCGAAATAGCGTGTACTTTGGTTTTACTAGCAACCAATCAATATTAATGTTCTACAGTAAAAACAGCACCAGGTGTTGCTAAAGACACTTTTTTAAAAACAGTTACAGCTTCTTTTTTAAAAACACTAATATCTGGATATCTACCAGAATAATGCCCAATAATTAGCTGCCCCACATTCGCATCTTTTGCTATTTTTGCAGCTTCTAAGCTCGTGGCATGTTTGGTTTTTTTAGCCAAATTTTCTCTATCAGCTAAAAAAGTAGCTTCATGATATAATAAATTTGCCTCTTTAATAATTGGTACTATATCTGGTTTGTAGGCAGTATCACTACAAAAAGCAAAACGCATTGGTTTTGGCGGATCTATGGTGATTTCTTTGTTTTTTATGACTTCTCCAGAAGGTAAAACAATATCTCTACCAGCTTTTATATTTAAGTAGTCTGCCTTATCTATCGTAGGATAACCACTAATATTTAGCATATTTAATTTACGAGGCTTCTCTTTTTCTATAAACAAATATCCATTGGTATAAATTCTGTGTGTTAGTGGTATTGTTTTTACAGATACTTTATCATCTTCGTAAATCAGTTCGCTTTCTTTAGAAGATAATTCATGAAAAATCATGTTAAATTTAGCATGAGATTCAGAAATTTTAAGCATTTGTAAAGTTGCATTTTTAATGCCTTTTGGGCCATAAATATGCATGTCTTTTTCTCTACTTAAAATACCATAGGTAGATAATAAACCCACCAAACCATAAAAATGATCTCCATGTAAATGCGAAATAAAAATATGATTTATTTTAGAAAAGCCCACCTTATATTTACGCATTTGACGCTGTGTACCTTCTCCACAATCTATTAAAAAGTGTCGATTGTTAATTTCTAAATATTGAGAGGTTGGAAAAGCGTTTACACGCGGTGTTGCAGAGTGGCAACCAAGTATGGTTAGTTTTATCATTTAATAACAAAACGTTTAGAAATAACTTTCTTTTTTTGTCGTATGCTATAAATATACATGCCTGTAACCAAATTATCTTTATAAAATGACAGTTTATTTTTACCAATTTTAGCTTTAATTGTTTTTTTATAAACGGTTTTACCTAAAACGTTTTTTACAGTAAAATAAACATCTGAGCTGCTTATACTATTAAAAGTAATTTTTGTAGAATTTGTAAAAGGATTTGGGGCAGCAGATAAAGTATTTATAGTTTTTTCTTGAGAAAGCCCTGTAAACGAGATGCTTAAAATAAAAATAAAGAGTACTTTTTTTATCATACTAAAACAATTTAAAAACCCAATTCTCTTTCTATAGCTTCCATTTCTATAATATCTTCTGCTTCTAACAATGTAGGTACAATGTTTATGGATTCAGAAAAATCATCTGAGTTTAAATATGTACTAACTATAACAAATGATGTGCCATTTTCCTTTTTTTGTTTGGCTATTTCCAAAAATAATAAAAATTCTTTATTATCTGTGTTAATTTTCTCTGAAAAGTAAATTACTAAATGCTCTTTTTCAAAGTCGCTTATTTTTTTAGAAAAAATGTTGTAAAATTCTGTAAACTCTTTATTTTCAGACTTAACAAGTGTGTAACTGTCTTTTTTATCGATCTTCATTTTATCTTTTTATTTGCTGTGCTAATAAATAAATTACAGCCATTCTTACTGCAACTCCATTTTCTACTTGATTCAATATAATAGAGTCGTTAGAGTCTGCAACATCACTTGTAATTTCTACACCTCTGTTGATAGGCCCTGGATGCATTATTACAATTTTCTTGCCAAGGTTATCTAAAATCTCTTGATTAATTCCAAAAAGTTGTGTGTACTCTCTCGTTGAGGGGAAATATTTAATGTCCATACGCTCGTGTTGCACTCTCAATACATTTGCAACATCACACCATTCTAAAGCCTTTTTTAGATTGGTTTCTACAGTTACACCTAAACTAGAAATATATTTAGGAATTAACGTAGTTGGCCCACAAACTTTCACTTGAGCTCCTTGTAACTGTAATGCGAAAATATTAGACAAAGCGACTCTAGAATGTAAAATATCACCAACAATTACAATTTTTTTTCCTTTTACAGAACCTAATTTTTCTCTAATAGAATAAGAGTCTAATAAGGCTTGTGTTGGATGTTCGTGAGTGCCATCACCTGCATTTATAATTTTGGCATTTACGTGTTTAGATAAAAATACCCCAGCACCAACATTACCATGTCTCATCACAACAATATCTACTTTCATAGATAATATATTGTTTACAGTGTCTATTAATGTTTCCCCTTTTTTTACAGAGGATTGACTTGCAGAAAAGTTAATTACATCTGCAGAAAGTCTTTTTTCTGCTAGTTCGAAACTTAATTTGGTACGTGTGCTGTTTTCGAAAAATAAATTAGCAATAGTAATATCTCTTAAAGAAGGTACTTTTTTGATAGGTCTATTAATTACCTCTTTAAAATGATCTGCAGTTTTAAAAATAACATCTATGTCAGATGGTTTTAAATATTTTATACCTAGTAAATGTTCTACGCTTAATTCAGACACAATATCATTTTTAAGTTAGCGGTTATTTTATATTTATTTTTCATTTTATATTAATGCTATTTAGGTTCTATAAAAACAGCATCTTTTTTATGTGTTTCTTTCCAAGTAACCAAAACTCTTTCTTCATTAATAGCATCTACTTGTCTGCCTCTGTAATTTGGTTGTATGGGTAAATGCCTGCTAAAACGCCTGTCTATTAAAACCAATAATTCTATATGTTCTGGCCTACCATAAGATTGCAAAGCAGTTAAAGCAGCTCTAATACTTCTTCCAGAAAACAAAACATCGTCTATAATTACTACTTTTTTACCTTCAATTAAAAAGTTCATTTCGTTGGTTTCTGCCGCCAAAGGTTTTTCTTTTCTTCTAAAGTCGTCTCTGTAAAAAGTAATATCTAAAAGACCCAATTGTAGGTCTTTAATATTGTAGGCAGTTTTAAGTAAATCTGCTAATCTATTCGCCAAATAAGTACCTCTTGGTTGTAAACCAATTAAAACAGTATTGGAAAAATCATCATGGTTTTCTATTAACTGACAAGCTAATCTATGAAGTATAATTTCAATATCTTTTGAGTTTAGTAAGGTTTTTTTGCTCATAAGAATGCTATCAATTTAGGTTGATAGTTATTGAAAATCAAAATTAATGTAAAAATATCTATGCACAAAATTATATCCTACTAAATAAAACACTTCTGTTGTTAATTAAATTGTTGAAAACAAAAACCATATTTTTAAATGTAGTGCTAGACTTATAGTATTTTTAAAGTAATAATTCAAATAGCATAGTTATGTCTCTATTAAAATTTGAATCGATGCTCAAAACCAATAATATTTATTTTTTTGATTTGGTTGAGTTTGAGGAAATTATAATTCATTATTTAGATGTTGGTAAAGTATCTTTAGCAAAAAAAGCCATTAAACTTGGTTTAGAGCAACACCCAGCTTCTGTAGATCTTAAATTATTATTGGTAGAATTATATATTACTGGTAATGAGGTTGATAAGGCTTCTAATTTATTGGTGAAAATAGAAAAAATTGCTCCTACTAATGATGAGGTTTTTATACAAAAAGCAACCATTAACTCTAAAAAAGGTTTGCATAAGGAAGCTATTCTGCAGTTAAAAAAGGCACTTACCATAACAGATGATAAAGTAGACGTTTGGTCTTTAATGGGTATGGAGTATTTGTATTTAGACGATTTTGAAAATGCACGTTTAAATTTTGCCAATTGTATAGATGTAGATTTCGAAGATTACTCTGCACTTTATAATATTATCTATTGTTTTGATATGGAACAGCAACATGAAGATGCCGTAAAATATTTAAACAGTTATATTGATAAAAATCCATATTGTGAGGTTGCTTGGCATCAATTAGGAAGACAATATTTTATTTTAAAAATGTATAAAGAGGCTTTAACAGCCTTTGATTATGCAGTTTTAATAGACGAATCTTTTATTGGAGGTTACTTAGAAAAAGCAAAAACCTTAGAAGAATTAGGTAATTACAAAGAGGCTATTGATAATTATTTAATAACCTTAGAATTAGATGATCCTACCGCTTTTGCATATACAAGAGTAGGTGAGTGTTATGAAAAATTAGAGCAATTAGAGCCAGCAATTGCCTATTACAAAAAGGCAGTACACGAAGATCCTTTGTTAGATAAAGCTTGGGTTCGTTTAACTAATTTATATTATCAATTAGAAAACTACGAAAAAGCTGGTCATTACATCTCTAAGGCTTTAAAAATTGATGAGGATAATGCCTTATACTGGAAATACTATGCTGAAATTAACCTTAAACTAAACTTTTTTGAAGAAGCTATAAATGGATTTTATAATTGTTTAAAATTAGATGAAAAATCCTTAGAAATTTATGTTGGTTTAGTAGATGTATTAACATTTTTAGGGGAGTTTAACGAAGCTTTGAAAATTGTTTTTGAAGCTAGAAAATTGTACGAAAATTTTGCAGAAATAGAATACAGATTGGCAGGTTTGTTTTTTGTTTTAAATAAAGAAAAATATGCTAAAAACCATCTAATAAATGGTTTAAAAATAGATTATAGCTATCATAATATTTTAAACGAATTGTTTCCTGTTGTTTTAAACAATAAAAAAATACAAAAACTAATTGTAAACTTTAAAAAAGCAATGGAGTAGTTATAACTATTCGTTTTCTGGTATACTTTGCCAAATTACATTCATAATTTTCCATTGGTTATTTATTTTTGCTAAATGAAACAAGTCTAAACCCCAGGCTGCAATTAATTTGGCAGAAGCCGTTTTGCTATTAATATCAAAAATAATAATTTCTTTAGGAGTTTTTTCTGTAATTCTATCTCCGTTTTTATTCCAGTTTGCTGCTAAATTTGATAATTGTGTATGTGTCATTTCCAAATTATCTCTATAAACTTTTTCTTCTGGATTGTACCAATAGCCAATTTTGCGTAAATTTTTAGAGACACTTTTATCGATTCTTGTAGAATCTACCAAATACAAGCCTTCTACATAATCTAAAATAGCAGCCTCAACATTTTTATACTCTTCAGAATTTTTATCTATTAAAATACTATTTTGTTCAGTTGTATTTTCTATGGAAGAATTGCAAGATTCTAATGAAATAAAAGTTACTAAAAAGATGAAAAGGAAAACTATATTTTTCATAATAAACAGGTGTTGTATTCGAAAAATAAAGTTACAAGAAATATTTCGATAAAAATTGATATGTTTTTATTTAAAAAACTGTTTAGATTTTTCCCAAAAAACATCCATTTCTGTTAAAGACATTTCAGAAAGTTGTTTGTTTTGTTTTTTAGCTTCTTTTTCTAAATATTGAAACCTGTTTATAAATTTTTTATTGGTTTTTTCTAAAGCATTTTCTGGATTTACGTTAATAAATCGCGCATAATTTATCATAGAAAAGAGCACGTCACCAAATTCCTTTTCGGTGTTTTCTGTATTACCAGCTTTAATTTCTTCGTTTAATTCGGTAAGTTCTTCTTGTACTTTTTCCCAAACTTGTTCGGGTTTTTCCCAATCGAAACCAACACCTGCAACCTTTTCTTGAATTCTACTTGCTTTAACAACAGCAGGTAAGCTTTTGGGTACACCTTCTAAAACAGAATTTTTTCCTTCCTTTAGTTTCAAGTTTTCCCAATTTCTTTTTACATCTGCTTCATTTTCTACTTGTACATCTCCATAAATATGAGGATGTCTATCTATTAACTTATCAGAAATAGCATTGGCAACATCAGCAATGTCAAAAGCATTTTTTTCGCTACCAATTTTAGCATAAAAAACAATGTGTAATAAAACGTCTCCTAATTCTTTTTTTATTTCAGATAAATCATTGTCTAGAATAGCATCTGCCAATTCATAGGTTTCTTCAATTGTTAAATGGCGCAAACTTTCTAAGGTTTGTTTTTTATCCCAAGGACATTTTTCCCTAAGATCGTCCATAATATCTAACAATCTATTAAACGCATCTAATTGTTCTTTTCTACTATTCATTTTGAATTTAAAAGATTTTGAAGCTT
Source organism: Polaribacter sp. (assembly GCF_965656025.1). Classification (GTDB taxonomy): domain Bacteria; phylum Bacteroidota; class Bacteroidia; order Flavobacteriales; family Flavobacteriaceae; genus Polaribacter. The sequence continues at coordinate 7,117 of NZ_CBFHJT010000054.1, read as the reverse complement.
TAATTTTTGTAATAAAATATTTTTGCTAACAGCTAACAGCTAACAGCTAACAGAAAGCAACTATACCTCTTCTGTAGTTTCTTCAGAAGTTTCTTCAATTTGAGAAAAATCCATACCAGATTTTACCAATAAATTAAACCACTGTATTACTTTTTTAATGTTAGAAGTATATACTCTTTCGTTGTCATAATTAGGTAAAACATCTGCAAAAAATGCTTCTAATTTTTTACCACTTTCTTTGTGAGATATTGCTTCTTTACCTTCCGTTTTGGTATACATTGCTTTAAAAACGTCTAATAAAGGCATGTCTTCTTCATAAGTATAAATTGCAATATTTTCTAACAAACTAACATTTTGAGTAGCATTAATAGCCATTCTTTTATTATCTGTTAAAGAACCAACAATAATTGCATTTTTAGATTGAGAAACCACTTGAAACAAACCTGGTTTACCAGTAACTGAAATAATTTTACTAAACTCCATATTTTATATTTTTTTGTCTATTATAAGACTATTTACCTTTTTTTAAATTCGGAAAACGCATTCTGTAGTCTGCTCTAATTTTTCCTTTAGAAATATTTTCTAATTTCTTTTTAATAATTCTTTTCTTTAAAGAAGATAGTTTGTCTGTAAACAGAATACCTTCTATGTGGTCATATTCATGCTGAAAAACTCTAGCAGCCAAACCTTCTAAAGTTTCTGTGTATTTTTTAAAATTCTCATCAAAATACTCTATAGTTATTTTTGGTTGACGAAAAACATCTTCTCTAATATCAGGTATGCTCAAACAACCTTCATTAAAAGCCCATTCATCACCTTCTTCTTCTAAAATTTTAGCATTTATAAAAACCTTGTTAAATGTTTTTAGGGTTTCTCTATCAGCATCAGACAAATCTTCATCTTCTGCAAAAGGAGAAGCATCAATTAAAAATAAACGGATAGATTTGCCAATTTGCGGTGCAGCTAAACCAACTCCAGAGGCATTGTACATGGTCTCTCTCATATTGGTAATTAGTTTTTGTAAATCAGGATAATCTGCATCTATTTCTACAGCAACTTTTCTTAAAATAGGATCTCCGTAAGCAACAACAGGTAAAATCATTTATTTATTTTTTAACGTTTGCAAAAGTACAAAGAATCAAATTTGCACAAAACTATTTGCTATATAAATACGATTGCAATATAATAGTTGCACTTATTTCGTCTACTATTGCTTTATTTCTGCGTTGTTTTTTTTTCATCCCACTATCTATCATGGTCTGAAAAGCCATTTTAGAGGTAAAACGCTCATCAATTCTAATCACAGGTATTTGTGGAAATAATTTTTCTAATTTTTCTAAAAACGGAAGGATAAAAACTTCACTTTGGCTATCAGTATTATTTAATTGTTTTGGTTTGCCAACTAAAAATAAACTAATAGCTTCTTTAGAAGTATAATCTTTTAAAAAAGTAAGTACTTCTTTTGTATTAACTGTGGTTAAACCAGATGCAATTATTTGCAACGGGTCTGTAACTGCAATTCCTGTTCTTTTTTCGCCAAAATCGATGGCTAAAATTCTAGACATGTATACGTTTTTTTGCAAAAATACGTTTTTTAAACAAAGCGTAAATATCTGTTTAAAAAATGTATCTTCGCTTTTCGTTTTTGCAGATACTTTTATATTTGCATAAATTAAATATTTACAATGGAAGCAATCAAAGAAATTATAGAATCAGCTTGGGAAAATCGTGATTTGTTAAAAGAGCAAAAGACCATAGGTACCATTAGAAAAGTGGTTGATTTATTAGATAAAGGCGAATTAAGAGTAGCAGAGCCAACGACTGATGGTTGGCAAGTAAATGAGTGGGTTAAGAAAGCAGTAGTGTTGTATTTCCCTATTCAGAAAATGGAAACTTTAGAAGCTGGTATTTTTGAATACCATGATAAAATTCCTTTAAAAAGAAACTACAAAGAAAGAGGTATTAGAGTAGTGCCAAATGCAGTTGCAAGACATGGTGCTTATATTTCTGAAGGCACAATTTTAATGCCTAGTTATGTAAATATTGGTGCTTATGTAGATGAAGGAACTATGGTAGATACTTGGGCTACTGTGGGTTCTTGTGCACAAATTGGTAAAAATGTACATTTATCTGGTGGTGTTGGTATTGGTGGCGTTTTAGAACCCTTACAAGCTGCACCTGTAATTATAGAAGATGGTGCTTTTATAGGTTCTAGATGTATAGTTGTAGAAGGTGTTAGAGTAGAGAAAGAAGCAGTTTTGGGTGCAAATGTTGTACTAACAATGAGTACAAAAATTATAGATGTTACCGGTGATGAACCTGTGGAAATGAAAGGTAGAGTTCCTGCAAGATCTGTAGTAATTCCTGGTAGTTACACCAAAAAATTTGCAGCAGGAGAGTATAATGTTCCTTGTGCATTAATTATTGGAAAAAGAAAAGAAAGTACCAACAAAAAAACATCTTTAAACGATGCTTTGCGTGAATATGACGTAGCTGTTTAAGATTTTAAATAATCTATGACAAAAATATCGGCCATAATACCTACACTTAATGAAGAGATTCATATTGCTGACGCAATAAAATCTGTAAGTTTTGCTGATGAAATTATTGTAATAGATTCTTTTAGTACAGATAGCACATTAGAAATAGCAGAAAAATACAATGTAAAAATCATCAAGCGTAAGTTTGATGATTTTTCTTCTCAAAAAAACTTTGCAATTTCACAAGCAAAACATAGCTGGATTTATATTTTAGATGCTGATGAAAGAGTGACTCCAAAAGTTGAAAAAGAAATTTTGGCTGCTGTGAATGGACCTAGAGAATATATAGGTTATTATGTAAGAAGAACTTTTTATTTTTGTGGAAAGAAAGTGAGTTACTCTGGTTTTCAAAGAGATAAAGTTATTCGTTTGTTTTTAAAAGAATTTTGTAGCTATACAGGTTTAGTTCATGAAAAAATAGTTGCAAAAGGAAAATTGGGTTTTTTTAAAAATAAAATAGATCATTTTTCATACAGAAGTTATGATCATTATATTTCTAAAATGAACCATTATGCAGCTATACGAGCTAAAGAACTCCATCAAAAAGGTGCTTCTGTAAATATTTACCACGTAATTATTAAACCCACTGCAAGGTTTATTATTCACTATGTGATTAGATTGGGTTTTTTAGATGGTTTTACAGGTATTTTAGTTGCTAAAACACAGGCATATGGAGTATTAACAAGGTATATTAAACTTTGGCATTTAAATAAAGGCACTAAATAATGCACGCTAAAGATGATTTATTGGTAGACGCTGTTATTACTTGGGTAGATGGGAATGACCCAAAGCATAAAGCTAAAATGGCAAATTTTATAGAGAACAAAAAAACTATAAATAACAAGGCTGTTAGAATGCGTTATGACCAAGTAAATGAAATTGAGTTTGCTGTAAAATCGATTTTAAAGTATGCAAAGTTTGTTAGAAATATTTTTATTGTAACAGACAACCAAACTCCAGATTTTCTGAAGAATAAGGAGTTTGCTTCCAACAATTATCCAACAGTTTCAATTATAGATCATAAAACAATTTTTAAGGGATATCATCATTATTTACCAACATTTAATTGTTTACCGATAGAGTCTTTATTGTATAAAATTCCAAATTTAGCGGAACATTTTTTGTATTTTAATGATGACCTATTTTTAGCAAATAAAACAAAATTAGAGGATTTTTTTATAGATGGAAAACCAGTTATCAGAGGTAATTGGACAAGTTTTTACGAGGATATTTGGTATAAAAAAGTCCAAAGTTATTTGTATAAATTTTTAGGTAAAAAAGATAAAAGTAATCTTTACGGTTATAAAAAAGGACAACAGACAATTGCAAAAATATTAGGTTTTAAAAAATATGTAAAGTTAGATCATACTGTAGCAGCTCTAAGAAAATCTACCTATTCTGATTATTATAACAATCAGCCAGAAATGTTAGAAAGAAACATCAAACATCGTTTCAGACATCATGAGCAATATACTAATCAATCTTTAGCAAATCATTTAGAGATAGCTAAAGACCATTATATACATCAAAAAGACTATCAGTTAGTCTATTTTCAAAATTATAAAAAACCTTTGTGGTGGATAAAACACAAGCTTGAAATGACAGAAAGAGATAATAATAAACTATTTCTATGTATGCAAAGTTTAGATCAGTGTCCAGAAAAAAAGTTAACTTATATTAAAGACTGGTTGCATCAAAAATATGATTAAAAGCTTATAAATCAGTAAATAAAGATTAATTTTTTTCTTTTTTATTATTAAAATATAAATACTTTGTTGAATGATAATACCCAGATAAAAGGCTATCCATTTGGCTTGTAATAATTGGTTTATCTAACTTAATATCTTTTATTTTTCTACTTTCTAAACTAAATAGATTCGATTTTTTAGAAGTGTTTGTTTTTTCATAATAATAACCATCTTTTATTAAACCAACCGCTTTTTCTCCTTTGTTTTGGATATAAACAAAAGCTGCAGTATTTATACTTGTACTATCCAATAAATCTCTTCCTAAAGTATAATTAGAGTAATTTACCTTTGCTATACTTGTAGCTGTAGGAAAAATATCTATTAATTTGGCATATTTATCAACAATTTTTGATTCCACATATTTAGGTGCATGAATAAAAAATGGAACATGATGTACTTGAATACCCAAATCGTCTTCGTTGTTCTCTAAAAAGTTTAATTTTTTCATACCACCTCTATGATCACCAAAAAAAACAAAAATAGTATTGTCATAATAACCAGCTTCTTTGGCTCTTTTTAAAAAACGGGCTACATTAAAGTCTAAATAACGAATTCCGTTTAATTGGCCTAAAGATCTAAAACCTCCTTTTAAAAGAGTTTCTTCATCAATTTCATCTTCAAAAATTGGTGTAAAACTTTCTTTTTTATCAGGAACTGTAAAAGGCATGTGGTTGGTAGCTGTTTGAATGTAAGCTACAAAAGGTTTCTCTTTTTCATGTAGCTTTTTCAGTACTTTATCAGATTCTTTAAATAAATCATAATCATCAATACCCCAAACATCTGCTCTGTTCTCTTCTTCAAAACTACCTTCTTCGTAAATTTTTAAATCTTTAATATTAGATTGAAAAACCCCTCTAATATTCGCCCAATTTGCAGAACCTCCTAAAAAATAGAGCTTTTCATATCCATCATATTGATCAAAAATAATACGCTGATCTATAATTAAAGGATTTCTGGAAGCTGTTTTTACATCTTCAATATCTGGTAATCCTGTAATGCTTGCAAAAACACTACCTGCTGTACCTGGTTTATGCACATAGAATTTAGAAAAACTTAAACTTTTTTTAATGATAGAATCCATTTTAGGAGTGCTATTTAAAGGGTTTCCGTAAAAACTCATAGGTGCAGTTCCTGTAGACTCTAGCATCACATATACAACATTTGGCTTTACTTGGTATGGATTGTCAAACGTTATTTTTTTTGCAAAATTTATAGTGTCTAAAGGTAAATTCAGGTGTTTTGCAATCACTGGATAATAGGTTTTAAACTCCTCCATATTTACACCTTCACTTCTAAACGCAAAACTGTCAAAGAAGTATAGAACAGGGTTTAAACCAAATTGATTGATAGTATTATTTTTAGAGAAAAAAGCTTCACTCCATCTTAAAGGATAGTGTGTAAAACTGTTGTAGACACCAAAAGATAACAGTAAAAAAGTAACAATAAAATAAATTGCTTTTATTTTTTTTGTGATTTCTTGCTGTGTTTTATTAAATATTTGGTAGCAATATTTTGAAAATCTAAAGATGATAAAATAAAAAATAAGCAATCCAATCAAACCTTTGTAAACAGGGTAACTCTCCACTAAAACCTGAGTAGATATTTTTAAATTACTTAAAAAACGTAAAGATGATGCATCTAAACGAATTCCTAAATACTCATAATACCCAAAATCAAATAAATAGAAAAGTATTAAAACTAAATAAGAAAGAACTAGATAAACATTTGCTATTTTCTTAAAAATTTTCTTTTTAAAAAAACGATAGTTAGTTATAAGTACTAGAATGGCTAATGGAAAAAATGTGAGTATGGCTAATTTTAAATCGAATCTTATGCCTAAAAAAAATGCTTTTTTTACTTCTAAATTAGAGCTGCTATCAAGATCTAAAAAGTAAAAATAAAATAGCAATCTAAAAAGAACAATAAAAATAAACAGCACAAAAACATTGGTAAAAATGTATTTGATATAGTTCGGAATTTTCTGAAACATAAAACTTAAATATGTTGCAAAAGTACTATTTTTAGAATTATTAAGTAAACTATTTTAAATAGTAAAATAGCATCTTTTACACTTTAAAACTATCATTTTAAAATTATAAAATACAAGTAGTAAATAATAAAATAAATAAGATAACCAATTTTGACAGGTATTTATTAAATAGTAGATTTGCATTAAAATAAACAATAGCACTCATTTTTCGGCTACATACACAAATGAATTATAAAGAAGCCATTTCCTCAGATATTTTTACAATAATTTCAAAAGCATCCAAAAAACTAAACATAGAAAGCTATGTAATTGGCGGTTTTGTAAGAGATTTTTTTCTTAAAAGGGGCAATGCAAAAGATATTGATGTAGTTGCCATTGGTAGCGGAATTGATTTAGCTCTAGAAGTTTCTCAATTATTACCAAACAAACCCAAAGTACAAGTTTTTAAAACCTATGGTACAGCCATGTTGCGTTATAAAGATATAGAAATTGAGTTTGTCGGTGCCAGAAAAGAGTCTTACTCAGAAGATAGCCGAAATCCAGAAGTTACAGAAGGTTCTTTAGAAGACGATCAAAACAGAAGAGATTTTACTATAAATGCTTTAGCATTAAGTTTAAATGAAATTGATTTTGGTGAGTTGTTAGATCCTTTTAATGGCATACAAGATATAGAAAATGGTATTATTAGAACACCTTTAAATGCTGATATTACCTATTCTGATGATCCTTTAAGAATGATGCGTGCCATTCGTTTTGCAACACAATTAGATTTTGTAATTGAAGATAATTCTTTGTCTGCAATTACAAAAAATGCAGACAGACTAAAAATAATTACAAGA
>NZ_CBFHJT010000053.1:13382-22045 GCF_965656025.1 Polaribacter sp. | reverse complement strand
TACCAAAACTATCTGAAAGAGGTCCAGAAACTAATTGCCCTAAGCCTAAACCTAAAAAAATCATGGTAATCAATAACTGACTATCGCTATTACTTGAAGTGCCAATTGAAATACCTATTTGATTTAAAGCAGGTAATAAAGCATCTATAGAAAGCGCTACCAAAGACATTAAACATGCCATCATTAAAATAAACTCGCTTTGACTTTTTTGTTTTATTTGCATTCGGCAAAAGTACTTTAAAACTTTGCAGTTAGAAAAGAAGTTGAGACTCGTTTTATAGTATTTGTTAATACAATGATAGATTTTAAATATTTGTTTAAAATATAATGTAAGAGGAGTTCTAAAATATTCTATTTAACATAATATAAATTATAATACATTTTATAACAATTAGCGAAATAGCGCTTTTCGTTATATTTGACATAATTGCAGAGTTAATGTCTTTAAACTTATAATAATTCCCTTTAGGTTTATATCGATAGATATGATGTTAAAAGAAATTACGACTCATGAACCTGTATATTTATTTTTGTCTAATATAAGTCTGGTAAGCTTGCCACATTATTTAATAAACGATTATCCTGTGGATAATTGGTTTTAAATAGCTCTTAAATTTTAATAAAAAAATATTGCATCAAGTCCAGCACATTCGCCACAAAGAACATTACAGTACTTTCTTTGTAGAAATCATTTAAAAATCCCAAAAGCATTAAAATTTTATTGGTTTGAGTTAAGCTAAAAATTGATTATGGTTAATTTAGTTATCATACAAAACAATGCTTATTTATATTATTTAAAATAAGCTTAATAATCATTAAAAAAGAAGATAATGAAAAATCAAAAAAATTTACAAACTGAAAATAATACAGGAAAACCACTAAAGAAAAGCAAAAATGAACCAGAGAGTGCCAAAGAAAATTTAGACATTCCTGGTAGTAGAATTGGTAGACCCTTAACGAACGATAGACATGCCAATGAATCGAATAAAAAAACTACCCAAAAAGAACCTATAGAAAATATCGAATTAGATACTAACCCAGGTAAAGAAAAGTAATTTTATTTGTTATTGTTTTTTTTCCTTTTCCATAACAAATACAAAATAAATACTACTATTGGTACAATTATAAACACAATAAACTCAAAAGGATCTGATAAATCTAAGGGTTTATTATCATCAGGATTCGGCGTTCCTATGGGTAATTGAATTCTAATCATTTGGTATATATTAAGCATCGTTTATTTTTTTTTATGAATCAATTTAATATACATAAATAAAGAATAAATAAAAAATATCTGTCTACTTTTTATGTTGACTTCACACAAAATACCGCATCATTAATCACTTGTATTATATGTTTTTTTTGTAAATTCAACTTATGAAAATAAAAACATATGCTGCAGGTATCTTACAATACATTCCATTTTTTTATGTGATTTGGTCAGACGATTTACTCTCTTATTCTGAGGTAGCTGTTGTTAAAAATGCTATTGAGCAAGATCCTACACTTACCAAAGACGATTATAATTATCTAATAGCTTCTTTAGATAAAAAGAATCCACCTACAAATAATGAAATTAAGAATTGGCAATTAGCAATTTCTAATGCTGCCATAAAATTAATAGAAAGTGATACCTATCCCCTAGCCACTTTTAGTCAAAAAATGATTGCTCATCATTTTGGAGAAGGTTCGTTTAATAAGTATTTAAAAGATATTGAAATTAATTTAGGGATACAGCCCAATCACTACAACCATTTATTTGATATAGAAGTTGTAAAAGAAAGTACTTCAGATTTTTACAGTCCTGTAGCAATAGACCTTATTTTAAAAGGAGAAAACGCTACGATTATTGATGAATTTAGAGAATTTTTAAAACATCCTCTTTTTAAATGGGATATTAAAAGAGAGAAAGAAGCATTTAGAGCACATGTATTAAAGCAAGTTCAATTTTTAGGCACCAAAGGATATGGAGCAATGGCTTTCCCAGAATTGTACGGAGGAATAGACAACATGCCTGCCTATGCAGCTATTTTTGAAAATATGATGTATGCAGATGGCAGTATGGCTATAAAATTTGGCGTTCAATTTGGGCTTTTTGGAGGTAGTATTCAAAAGTTAGGCACAAAAAAACATCACGATAAATATTTAACGGAAACAGGAAAAGCACATTTATTGGGTTGCTTTGCCATGACAGAAACCGGACATGGTTCTAACGTGAGAGGTATAAAAACGACTGCTACTTATCATAAAGAAACAGATTGTATTGTAATACATACACCTGGTAAAAATGATAATAAAGAATATATTGGCAACGCCTTACATGCTACTATGGCTTCTGTATTTGCACAATTAATTGTAGATGGAAAAAACCAAGGTGTACATGCCATTTTAGTACCTATTCGTGATGAAAAACATCAATTAATGCCAGGAGTTATTATTGAAGATAATGGCTACAAATTAGGATTGAATGGTGTTGATAATGGTAAAATATGGTTTCATCAAGTGAAAGTTCCGAAAGAAAATTTATTAAATAAATATGGTGATATTACAAAAGATGGAACCTATTATTCGGATATAAAAAATCCGAACAAACGTTTTTTTACGATGTTGGGTACTTTGGTTGGTGGTAGAATTTGTGTGGCAAGAGCTGGTCTTGGTGGTGCCAAAAAAGCGTTGGCAATTGCAGTAAAACATGCTTTAAAACGAAGACAATTTAATGATAGTATTAAAATTCAAGAAGATTTGTTGATGGATTATCCTAGTCATCAATTACGTTTAACACCTGCAATCGCAAATAGTTATGTGTATGATGTTGCACTTACGCAAATCATGAAAGAATACAGTGATACTTCTATAACAGATAAAAGAGAAATCGAAACCAAAGTAGCAGGATTAAAATCTATAATTACCTGGTTTGCCAATGATACTATACAAGAATGCAGAGAAGCTTGTGGTGGAAAAGGCTATTTGATAGAAAACCAAATTGCAGATTTAAAAGGTGATGTAGATATTTTCACCACTTTTGAAGGTGATAATCACGTATTGTTACAATTGGCAGCCAAAGGGGTTTTGTCTGATTTTAAATCGGAATTTAATAGTGCTGGTTTTATGACGGTGCTTAAATTAATCAAAGCTCAAATTGGCGATAAACTAAGTACTATAAATCCAATGTATGTGAATAATGTAGATAAAGTACATTTGTATAGTGCAAAATTTCATATGCATGCTTTTAATTATAGAACTAGAAGATTAACCTATACAGTTGCCATGCGAATTCGTGATTATGTAAAAAAAGGAATGCCTTCTTATCAGGCTTTTTTAAAAGTGCAAACCCATTTGCTGTCTTTAGGTAAAGCCTATAGTATTGAATTGGCATACCGAATTTTTATAGCACAAACACAAAATATTAAAGATGAAAAATATAAATTATTATTTGAAAAATTAGGGACTTTGTATGCACTACATGCATTGCAAAAAGATGCTTCTTGGTATTTAGAACAAGGGTATTTTAGTGGCTCAAAATCGAAAGCAATCAAAAGGCGTGTAGAGCGTATTTCTACAGAATTAAGACCTCATATTGGGGTTTTAGTTGATGGTTTTGGTATACCAAAACATTGTTTGGAAGCGCCCATAGCTCAATAATTAAATTTTTAAAACTATTTTTTGATGAATTAAGGTGTTAAAAAATCTCCAACAAAGTCATTATTTATTTTGGTAAAAGCAACTCGGATATGATTGGGTCTTTTCAATCGTAAATATTCAATTTTAGTAATGTTGATTTTTATTACGCAAAAATGGTTTTTAGAATCATTATAAGAAACATTATCTGGATTTTTTATAACTGTGCCAGGTGATTTTTGAGTTGTGTAATCTTTTTTAGAGTTTTCAACAATAGAATTCCAATAAGGTTTTAGTTTAGTTTTGTCAGAAATTACAACTGCTTTTCCATCAATTTTTAGTTGAAGTAATTTTTTAGGATGATAAAACAATCCACTTACAACATCATTTTGTTGAATATCTGCCACTTTTTGAGAACGCAAATCTGTGTAAATTAATAGTGTGAAATCTGGTAACATTTTTCGCAATACAACAGTTCGTAAACGAGGAGTATTCTCATGAACAGTTGCCAATGAAAAATAACGAAAAGGGTGTTTTCTTTTTGAATATCCGTTTATCAATTCGTTTTTTAATTCTTGTAAAATTTCTTCTTTCAAAATATTGCTTTTCTATTCAATACTATTAAACCTCTTTTCGTAAAACCTCTAAAGGCGGACTTTGTAATACAGATTTTAAATTGCTCAATCCAAAAAGTACTACTAAAAACGTAATGCCTGGTAAAAACACCAAAAACGGAATGGCAGAAGGTATAAATGGCTCTTTAAATAACAACGTCGCCAATAATTGACTCCCAATCAAAGACAATAAAATACCTGTCAAGCTTCCTATAATGCCTAAATACACATATTCTAAAGCTGTAATTTGCAGTATTTGTTTGCTTTTTGCGCCTAAAGTTCGTAGCAATACACTTTCTTTAATTCGCTGATATTTGCTATTTCTAACAGAACCAATCAACACAATAAAACCTGTTAAAATACTAAAAAACGCCATAAAATTAATCACCCAAGAAACTTTATCAAGAATATCTTCTACAATGGTAAACACTTGTCTTAGATCTAAAATAGTAACATTAGGAAATTTTTGAACCAAGTCTCTTTGCAATGCAGCAGAACGTTCTTCTGTGGGTGCATACGTAGTAATAACATTAAATTTTGGTGCATTTTCTAAAACACCTTCTGGAAACAAAATCATAAAATTAACCTGCATACTGCTCCAATCTACCTTTCTAATACTGCCAACAATGGTTTCCATCAAACGACCTTGAATGTTAAAAACTACCTTGTCTCCTACTTTTAAATTAGCATCTTTTGCCATATTATCTGCAATAGAAACGTAAATTGGCTTGCCTTCCTCTTTTTTGCCTTTAAATTCGCCTTCTAAAAGTTCTTCGTTCTCCGAAAGTTGATCTCTATAACTTACTCTAAACTCACGATTTAACATCCATCTGCGCATACGAATGGTGGTGTCTTTTCTAATTTCGTTGGCAGTTTTACCACGTATTTTTTCAATTCGCATGGTAACTATAGGAATGTTGTCGATAACTTCTACTTCATTATTTTTAAAATTATTTAGGATGGCTTTTTCTTGCGTACTTTGCACATCCATCAGAATGATATTGGCATCTGTTTTTTTATTTTCTAAGGAGGTTTTTGCCAGTAAAATATCTTTGGTAAAATACAAGGTACTAATTAAAAAAGTACCCAAACCAATAGCCAACACCAATACCATGGTTTGGTTGTTGGGTCTAAATAAATTCAGTAAACTTTGGCGTTTTGTAAAACCCCAAGATGCAGGGAAATATTTTTTTATCAGTTTGATAAACAAAGTAGAAATACCTGCCATTATTGCAAAAGTGATGCAAATTGCTAATGTAAAAAAGAAGCCATTTTGGGCATCTTTTAACATCCAAAAAGCAAAGAGAAATACAAATAATAAAATAATACTAAATACAATTATTTTGGCTTTTCTAGGTTTTTGAAGATTGTCTTCCTGTCCTCTTAAAACTTCTAAAGGAGACACATACCAAGTACCCAACAAGGGCAATAAGGCAAATAAAACCGACATTAAAACACCTAAAACAATCCCCATTAAAATCGGTTGATAGGTAATACTAATCGCCACATCAAAAGGTAAAAAATCTTGTAAAAAATAAGGAAAAGCGAACTGCAGACTTGTACCAATAGCAGCTCCTAAAAATCCACCAATAAAACCAATACCAATAATTTGCAATAAATAAATTAAAAAAGACTGCTTTCTAGAAGTACCTAAACACTTTAAAACAGCCACATTTTTCAATTTTTCTTTAATGTAAATATGCACAGAACTAGCAATACCAATACAACCTAACAACAAAGCAATAAAAGCGACTAAATTTAAAAAGCGCCCAACATTGTCATATCTCCTACCCAATCTTCTGCTGGTACTTGTATGTGTATCTAAATCTGCGTTTTCTGCATCTAAAATTGGATCTATCTTTTCGTCTAATAAATCCAAATTCATTTCTGGAGCTTTAAAAAAATATTGATATTCTTTTCTACTGCCCAATTGTAATAAATCTGTTTTTTCTAAAAATCGATAGGGAATTAAAACCGTTGGTGCAATTGACGAAGATATTGCTGTACTACCAGGTATTGCTTTTAAAGTTCCTGTTATTGGCAAAGTTACCAAGCCTATTTTTATAGAGTCACCAGGTTTTAAATTGAATTGCAATAACAACGTAGCATCTACCAAAGCGCCTCCTTCTTTTTGATAGGTTTCACCAGCATTTTCTGGTATAGTGGTTAATTTGCCATAAAAAGGAAATGCGCCTTCTAAAGCTCTTACTTTTACTAATTTGGTGTTGTTGTTTTTAGGAAAAGCAGCCATCGAAATAAAATTAACTTCAGACGCATCTGCACCTAAAGAATCGATGATTTGTAATACTTTTTTAGAAGGTGCTTTTCTGCTATCTATTATAAAATCTGCGCCCATTAAGGCTTTCGACTGTGTTTTTATATTCTGTTTTAAATTATCACTAAATAACTGAATAGACACTACAGCCGCAATTCCTAAAATAATAGAAGCCATAAAAAGCAACAATCTGCTAAGACTTGCTTTTCCATCTCTCCAAGCCATTTTTAACAGCCAACCAAAATTTGTTTTTACTTTCAACATTAAATTGTAGCTGTTTTTTCGTTAGCAACAATCTTCCCTCCTTTTAAGCGTAAAATTTGCTGTGTTCTGTTAGCCAAATCTAAATCGTGGGTAATAATGACCAAAGTAGTACCTGCTTCTTTGTTTAATTCAAACAACAATTGAATAACTTTTTCGCCAGTTTCTTCGTCTAAATTTCCTGTAGGTTCATCTGCAAATAAAATAGAAGGTTTGTTAGAAAAAGCTCTTGCCAAAGCTACTCTTTGCTGCTCTCCACCAGATAATTGTGTTGGGTAATGGTGCAAGCGATCTGCCAACCCAACCTTGGTTAACAACTCTTTACCATAAGCAACCGCATTTTTGTTGCCTTGTAATTCTAAAGGCACAATTACATTTTCTAAAGCGGTTAAGGTTGGTAATAACTGAAAATTCTGAAAAATAAAACCGACTTCCTTATTACGCAATGCAGCCCGTTCATCTTCACTTAAATCTTGTAAAGCAGTTCCACACAATGCTACGTTTCCTGAAGTTGGATAATCTAATCCTGCACACAATCCTAGTAAAGTTGTTTTTCCACTTCCAGAAGGCCCTACAATAGAAAAAATACTTCCTTTTTCTACTTCAAAAGAAATATCTTTCAATACCGTTAATTTTTTAGAACCACTGGTATAAGTCTTCTCTAAGTGATGAATCTTTAATATCTTTGACATTCAATTTTCTTTTAATTTATAATCTTCATATGCGAACATTTAAAAATAATCATTTGACAAGAAATAGAAAGGCTAGAACCAAAAACATTTTCTTAAAATTATGTTATTTTTCTTTGGTGATGGTCTTGTTTTCTTGCAAATCTGATGTTCCTAAAAAAGAACAAAAAGTTGTTGAGGAAACTACTAAAACGGAAACAAAAGAATCTGATACCAACGCTGCTAAAAAAATTGTTTTTTTTGGTGATAGCCTAACAGCTGGTTATGGTTTAGACGATATTAATAATGCTTTTCCTGGATTAATTCAACAAAAAATTGATAGTTTAGATATTAATTATATTGTGGTAAATTCTGGCGTTAGTGGAGAAACTACTGCAGGTGGTAAAAATAGAATCGATTGGGTTTTAAATGAAAAACCTTCCATTTTTGTACTAGAACTTGGTGCAAATGATGGTTTACGTGGTGTGCCTTTAATAGAAACCAAAAGCAACTTACAGTTTATCATCAATGCTGTGCAGAACAAATATCCTGAAACAAAAATCGTATTGCTGGGGATGCAAATTCCGCCAAATATGGGACAAGATTACACTTCTGAATTTAAAAATATATTTCCTGATTTGGCTGCCAAAAATGACCTTACTTTAGTACCATTTTTACTTGAGAATGTAGGTGGTATTGCAAAATTAAATCAATCTGATGGCATTCACCCAACCGCCAAAGGACATCAAATATTAGCAGAAAATGTTTGGGTGGTTTTGAAAGAGGTTTTGTAATAAATATCGATAAAGTTATTCTACTAACTCCTTATCATCCTCTGTAATAAATTTTTTGTAATGCTGATAACGTTCGTAAATCTGCCTTACATAGGTAACAGGTTCATAACCTCTTACATATCCATACTTGATAAAGTCTTTGTTGTAATTTTTAGGTAAACGTAAAGCTAATAACATTTTTTCCACATTATTCTCCCAAATCATAGGGTCTAAGTTATTTGCTTCTGCTAACAATTGAGCATCTCTTACATGACCATAACCACAATTAAATGCGGCTAAAGTAAACTTTGTTCTGTTGATGGTGTCGGGAACATCTGAAAAACGATCAAAAATTTGATTTAAATAGGTTGTTCCTCCTCTAATACTTTCTATTGGGTCTGTAATATCTTCTATACCTAACTCTTTTGCAGTAGCTGGCATTACTTGCATCAAC
>NZ_CBFHJT010000053.1:8417-13285 GCF_965656025.1 Polaribacter sp. | reverse complement strand
AAGCACTCCAACTTATGGTTCTAAAATTATCTGGTTTTTTTTGAACCAAAACCTGTTTGGTTAAGTACAGATATTCTGTAAAATCAACTTCCCATTTTCTTTTATTAGTAATAGTCATTCCATGTGCAACAATATCTACATCTCCCCTATTTAGAACTTCAAATTCTGTATCTAAATTATCAGAAATTACAATTTCTAGTTTTAAATTTAAGTGTTTTGATAAACGTTGTAAAAGTTCATATTCAAAACCCATAGGTTGCCCTCTATATAAAAAATAACTAGTACTACTATACACAACTAAAGCTCTTAAAACACCGTCTTTTCTGATATCTTCTAAATCTCTATCTACTGAGTTGGCTACAATGGGATTGTATACTTCCGTATATGTATCAAAAACTTTTTTATCTTTCTGTTTACAAGATGAAAAACTTAAAAATATAATAAAAACTAAAAGTGAAATAGATGTTTTATGAATCATAGATCTTGTAAGTTACTAAAATCTAAATTAACTTTCAGATTTAAAAAAAGATACATGTTTATTATAGAAAATAACAAAGTATATATTAACTTCTATTTTGATTACTCAAATAAAAATCTGCATATACTTTGGTGAAATTGGCACCGAAAAATAAAATTAAACTAGAATACGAAACCCATAACATAATCAAAATAACAGAACCTGCTGCACCGTATGTAGAACCGGGTTGCATTTTATTAAAGTACCAAGCCAATAAATATTTACCCATAACAAATAAAATGGCTGTTAATGCTGCACCGAATTTTACTGCTTTCCAACGTACTTTTTTAGTGGGCAAATATTTAAACATAGCCGCAAATAGTAAGTAAATAAAAAGAATGGACATTAAAAAATCTACTAAATATACATACTCAAATAAGTTGTCGGGCACAAATTTTTCGATACGATTACTAAACGTACTGATAAGAGAAGTTAAAATAAAGCTAATTAAAAGTAAAAAACCGATGATTAAAATAAACCCAAAACTTTTAATTCTGCTTATAATTATTTTTATAATTCCGTTGGTATTTTCAGTTTGTTTGGTTTCCCAAATCTTATCAAAAGCCTCTTGTAATTGATAAAAAACACCTGTAGCACCATAAATTAAAGTAGAAAAACCAATAACAGTGGTAAATATAGAAACAGATTCGTTACCCCTTTCTAGCATCATTACTCTAATAGACTCTGCTGTTTTTGCACCTACAGCTTTGGTTATTTCGTCTAAAAGTTCTCCTTGTACAATTTCTTTTCCCCATACATTACCCACCAAATTTAAAATAATAACAATTAATGCTGGTAAGGATAAAATAGCATAGTAGGCAACAATAGCACTTAATTTAAAAGGCTCGCTTTTAAACCAATTTGCAGTTGTTTGCTTTATTATTTTAAAAAAATTTGTAGTATATTTTTGTATGCTCACTGTTGATTATTTTCTGTTAAATTAAAAAAACTTTTTTTGTAGCACAACAAAAGTTTTTGTTTTTAGGCTTCTCCCCTTGCTGGATAACCTTCTTCTAAAATATAGCTGATACCATTCAAAACATCTTTAAAAAGAGGTCTTCCAAAAGGCATAGATTGAATTGATTCCCAATACACTTTACCTTCTTTATCAATTAAAAACAAACCAGGTTCAAAAAAATGTTCGGGTTCATCATTTATTCCTTCAGAAATAAACAAACCCCATTTTCTGGCTTCGTCTATAGATAAATCATATCCTATTGGAATACCGTCAATATCCCATTCTTTATAGGTTTGTTTGGCTAGTTCTTCTGTATTAGAACTTATAGCAATTAAATTGACACCTTTTTCAGTAAAATCAGAAATTTTATTTTGTAAACTTTCTAATTGCTTTTTACAAACAGGGCAATGTTTACCTCTGTAAAAAAGTATCATTGTAAAATTTTTTGGGTTTTGTTCTTGTAAATTCCAAGTGGTGTCATTTACTAAATCTACAGTTAAATTGGGTGCTTTTTCTCTTGGTTTTATCATCTTGTAATATTTTTTAAGTTACTTGTATTTTTAAAAATTTAATTTAACTGATTACTTAATAAGTTGCCATTTTTCCTTTTTTCTTTTTCAGTTGTTTTTCTAAATCACTTACAGATTCAGATATTGAATCAATAAAATTATCATGACTAGCTTCTGCAAAAAGTCTCGGACCTGGAACACTTAATCTAATATTACAAATCATACCCGTTTCGTCTGAAGAAGTGTTTTCTGTTTTAAAAAACACGTCTGCTCTTACAATCATTTCAAATTTTTGATATAATGATTCTAATTTTTCAGTAGCAAAATCTTCTAATCTTTTACTGGCTTCTACATCGTGGTATTCGAAATTGATATTCATCTTTTGTATATATTTTAAGGTTAATAAACTATTAATTTCAAAGATAGCACTACTTTAAGCCCTTTATTTGTGCAAACGATTGTTATTTGAACTCATATCAATCTAATAAAAAATAAAGCTTTTTTTACAAGGGATTAAAATGTAATTTTGAAAAATGAAAGCTGTTTTTAAAAAATTATTTTACTTATTACATAGCAAAGAAGAAAATTCTAAAGAGAATTTGCCCACCAATTATTTTTTAATTTTATTAAGCAATACAGCTACCAAATTGGGTGATACATTGAGCAACCCAAAAACGGTATTAACTTGGGTAATGAGCTTTGTAAACGCACCAGTATATTTAATAAGTTTAATTGTACCAATTAGAGAGTCTGGTTCTATGTTGCCACAAATATTTTTGGCAAGTGTTGTAAAAAAGAAAAAACAGCGTAAATATGTGTACGTTTTTGGAGCAGTTTTACAGTTTGTATCGGTTTTGGCTATGGGCTGCATCACTTTATTTTTTAAAGATTCCTTTGCTGGTTGGTTACTAATTATTGCTTTAATAGTATTTAGTTTTTCTAGAAGTTTATGTTCTATAAGTTCTAAAGATGTGTTGGGTAAAACTATTCCAAAAAATATACGTGGAAAATTAAAAGGTTATATAGTATCTATAGCAGGTATTTTAGTATTATTGGCAGGTTTGTTTATGTTGTATAAATCTAAAACAGATGCCAATGTTTATTTTTACAGCGTTGTATTATTTGTTGCAAGTAGCATGTGGCTTCTGGCAGCGATTTTATTTGCTACAATTAAGGAGCCAAATAGTAAAAAAAGTGAGAATAAAGAATCTTTTAAAGAGGTATTACAAAGAATCAATCTATTAAGAAAAGATGCTCACTTTAGACACTTTATCATTGCAAGATCTTTGTTATTATGTTCTGCCTTAACAGCTCCTTTTTATATTTTGTTGACTCAAAAACATATTGGTAAAGATTTATATTTATTGGGATTATTTATAGTTGCCAATGGTATTGCAGCCATTTTAAGTGCTCCTTTTTGGGGGAAATTGGCAGATTTGTCTAGTAAAAATGTAATGGCATCTGCAGTAAGTATAGCTTCTGTTTTAGGTATTTTAATTTTTATGTTGATCTATTTTTACCCAATGATTGCCAAAGAATTTTACATATACCCAATTGCATTTTTTATTTTAGGAATTGCTCATAGTGGTGTACGTTTAGGGAGAAAAACCTACATTGTTAATATGGCAGAAGGTAATAAAAGAACCGATTATGTTGCTGTCAGTAATACAATTATTGGTGTAATTCTTTTAATTACAGGTGGTATTAGCGCTTTGGTTTCTATAATTTCTGTGGAAGGTGTTTTGTTAGTTTTATCTATTTTTGGCTTATTTGGAGCCTTTGCTAGTTACAAACTAAAAAATGTAGAAGCATAACATAAAATATTAGCAACTATTTTTATTTTGTGGGTTTTACAACCTTTAGAGAACCTAGTGTTAAAAATACTAAAAAACCAATTAACAAATAAGAAACATAACTATAACTACCTAATTTTGTGAAGCAATAACTCATAAAACTAGGTGCTAAAGCACTCGCAATTACTAAAAAACTCATTACTTTTCCTGTAATTTCACCTAAAAATTTTCTACCAAAATAACGTGGCCAAGTAACTGCATTTACTACTGCAAAAAGTCCACTATACAAGCCTAATCCTATCACTAATAGGTAAACTCCAAAACTAGTTTCTAAAGCGAGTAAACCAAAAGCTGCTAAAAATCCGCTACAAAGCATTCCAAATAAATAGATTTTGTGTGGTACATAATCACTTAAAATATTTGCTAAAGTAGATATAGAAATGGCAATTATAGAAATAGGTAAAAATATTGCAATGGCTTCGTTTTTGGTATATTGATAACTTTTAAAAATAGAAATTACATGAAAGGTAAAACCAGTAATAAAAAAGCTGTTAAACGCCAATGCCAAACCAAACATCCAAAAGGCACGAGTTTTTTTTGCCTCTTTTAATGTAAAGTTTATTTCTGTGGGTAATTTTTTTTTCTTTTTTTGATGACTTTTGAATCCATCTGGTAGCAGTCCAAAATTTTCTGGTTTGTTTCTATAGAATTGTAAAATAAAAAAGCAAAAAATAAAAAGTGAACAGGCTAAAATTTGCCAACTTAGCTCCCATCCATTATTGTCTATTAAATAATTAATTAAAATTGGGGAACTAGAAAACCCTAATGAAATAGTGATACTACTTATAGAATTCATTTTACCTCTATTGCTATCGAACCACATCATAACCATGTTTCTAGACGCCATTGTTAATACACCTTGACCACAAAAACGGATTAGAAAAAAAAGAAAACAAAGCAATAAAAAAGGAATAAACCAAGAATTAGTGCTAAATATATTTTTAAAAAAAGTGCTAATGCCTTCTGAAAACGAAAATAGTATTAAAGATACACCTAAAAAGAAAGCAGCAAAAAAAGCTACAAATCTGGCG
>NZ_CBFHJT010000053.1:4715-8319 GCF_965656025.1 Polaribacter sp. | reverse complement strand
TATAATCATTTGAAACCCCGTACTCACTAAAAAGTTTTTTGGTAAAATCGCTTTTGAAACAAAAACGCTACCATAACTCCACCCCAAAACGCAACCTAACATTACTACAATACCTAAAATAGTTTTATCTGAGGTAACTAATTCTTGCTGACTGATAAGCAAATACATACCCAATATTCCTAAACAAACTCCAATAATAGACTTTTTTTGCATGGGTTTTTGATCTTTAATACGAAGTATTAAGAGTACAAAAAGTGGCTGTGTAGATGCTATTAAAGCAGCAAAACCACTATCTACAAATTGTAAGGCCCAAACAAAAACACTGTTTCCTAATATTAAAAAGAAAAAAGAAGCTATTGCAGAATTTTTAAGTTCATTTTTTGTGATTTTTAAAGAAGCCTTAAAAACTTTAGCCAAACTTAACATTAATATACCAGCAGTCGAAAAACGAATAGACGCCAAAAAAAAAGCTGGTAATTCAGTAACTGCTACTTTATTAAACAAATAGGTAGAACCCCAAATAATATAAATAGACAAAAATGCTAAAATAATAAATACTTGGGTTTTTGAAAGGCTCATTATATGATATTGAAGTTGCAAAATTACTATTTAATATTAATGTAAGACTACTAAAAAGGAATATAAAAACAACCATATAAATGTTTATATTTGGTACAAAATCAAATATTAAAACCTTATTAAAAGCTTTGCTAAACCATAAATATCCCTTTGATTCCTCTGTAAAACACCATGTTTTTATTGCTATTGGTTTAGCTATTTGGATTTTTATATTTTTGTTTTTTACAGAACCTTTAGATGTTAATGAGTTTAGCGACACTGATAAACTTATTTTTTTGCCCTTATATGGACTTTTAGGAGCTTTTTCTTACCTGCTTTTTTTACCTTTTCAAAAATTTTTATTTAAAAAGGACAAAAAACAATGGTTTGTAAAATCTGAGTTATTATTCTTTTTTGTTTTTATAATTGTCAGTTCTATTTTTGCAAGGTTATTTTATTTGTATGCAATTGTACCAGATGAACCCAATCCATATTCATTAGGTTATCACATTAAATCTATTTTATTCCCTGCTTTTCTAACCATTTTACCAATCATTATTATTGGTCGTTTTTCTTTTGGAAAATATAAAAACAAGCAATTAGCTTTACAAAAAATAGAAATTAAAGGTGAAGGAAATTACGAAGTTTGCGTTTGTTTTTAAATGATGTTATCTGCATAAAGTCTTCTGATAATTATGTAGAAGTTTTTTACACATCTGGACAAGATTTAAAAAAAACATTGATTAGAAATAAATTAAGTGCACTTGCAGAGGATATACCAGAACTTTTAAGAACACATCGTTCTTATTTAATAAATCCGTATCACTTTTTACAATGGAAAAACGCCAATGGTAAATTATTTGTAGTATTATTTCGCCACATAGAAGTGCCTATTTCTAGAACCTATCAAAAAGAGGTAAAAGCACTATTGAATTCTACCACAGAATAACTGCATTTTACCCCAAACACCTATTATTATTGAGTTTTATTCTTGATTCCTTTCTAAATTTGTATCAGAAAGTTTAATCAAAAAAACATTTATTATGAAAACTCAAATCACAATTGTTGCCTTTTTATTAGTATCGTTACATAATTTATTTGCACAAAACATACAGCAAGAAATTTTAATTATGGGTACAATGCATACAGTACCGAAAATCGTAAAAAAGAGTTACAAACCTATGTTGAAATTTGCAGAAAAATACAATCCAGATGCGATTTATGTAGAATCGCCAATGGCAAACGATACGATATCTTGGGAATATCTAAAAGAAGGTTGGTCTAAAAACTATCAAAGATTTTATAAATTATCAGATTCTTTACAAAGATCCTTCAACTTTAATAAAAACAAGTTTGATATACTGTCTAAAAAGGCATTTAAAAACTTAACAACTACCGAAATTGATTATTTAATTACTGCTTCTGCTTACAAAAGAGACAATGGTAATTATGAGCTTTATACATATTTAAAAAAACATGGAATTACAGGAGCTAAAAAACCAACAAGACATGAGGATGGAGATTTGACCTATAAATTAGCACTGTCTAAAAATTTAAGAGTCTACAATATGGACGATCAACAAACCAATGGTTTGTATCATAATGCTTGGGCTAAATGTAGTAAAGAAGGCGTCACTAATGGTAATAATGCAGCAAATTCAAAAATGTATAAGAAAAATTACAATAGTTCTATATTTCCTGCAATTTTTAGAGGTTTAGGTAAACATACTAACAAGAGAAAATCTTTAAATCAATTGCATACAATGGCTTCTTTTAGATATGTGATACAAGATACAGATGGTTGTAAAGAAGGTAGAAAATATTGGGATGAAAGAAACATGAGAATGGCAAAAAACATCGCAACTCAAGTAATGGCTTCCGGTAAGAAAAAAAACATCGTTCTTGTAGGCGCTTCGCATGTAATTGGCCTAGAAAACGAATTGAAAACCAAATACCCAAATTTAAAAGTTATACTAATGAATGCGTATTAAACTTTCTATTTTACTATTTATTAGAAAACGCTTGCATTTTTTTGCAAGCGTTTGTTTTTATTTAGTCAAATAACAAGATTTGTATAAATCTTCGTAAACTGGTAATATATTTTCTAAGGAGAATTTTTTAGTATGTGCTTTCGCATTTTGTTTAAAACGCTCTAAAGTAGCATCATCTTTTAAAATAGAAATAGCATTTTTTGCCATATCATCTACATCTCCTAAATTACTTAAAAAGCCCGTTTCACCATGTATGTTTACCTCTGGTAAACCCCCCGTATTAGTAGAAATTACGGCAGTTTTTGCAGCCATCGCTTCTAAAGCTGCCAAACCAAAACTTTCTGTTTGCGAGGGTAATAAAAATACATCTGAGTAACATAATATTCTTGGTACTTCTGTACTATTTCCTAAGAAAAAAACTGCATCAGATAATTTTAAATCTTTTACCAGCTGTTTTGCTTTCATTTTTTCTGGCCCTTCACCAATCATTAGTAATTTAGAAGGTATTTCTTTATGCACTTTATAAAACACTTTAATTACATCCTCTACTCTTTTTACAGGTCTAAAATTACTAATGTGTGTTAGAATTTTTTCATTTGGTGCTGCCAAAGCAACTCTTTTACATTCTTCTTGATTGTCTTGATTGTATTTTTTGGTATCGATAAAGTTATAAACTACATCTATTTTTTTTGTGATATTAAACAACTTATTGGTTGTTTCTCTTAAATTATTAGAAACAGCTGTTACTACATCAGAATTATTAATACTAAATTCTACGGCTGTTTTATAAGTAGGATGACTACCTACTAAAGTAATATCTGTGCCATGTAAAGTGGTAACTACTCTTATGTCTAACCCTTTTTCTTTTAGCATTTGTTTTGCCATATAAGCTGCATACGCATGCGGAATTGCATAATGTACATGCAAAACTTCTAAATTAAATTTTCTAACAACTTCTACCATTTTACTAGACAAAGCCAACTCATAAGGTTGGTATTGAAACAGTGGATATTCTTCTAATAAAACTTGATGAAAGTGTAATTTATGTGATAAGA
>NZ_CBFHJT010000053.1:0-4618 GCF_965656025.1 Polaribacter sp. | reverse complement strand
GAAATCTAAACGAACGGGTTGATTATAGGTTATAAAATGAACTTCATGACCTTTATCTGCCAGAGCCATACCTAATTCTGTTGCCATAACTCCACTACCACCAAAAGTTGGATAACAAACAATACCAATTTTCATATACTATTCAAAGATTTAAAATTCAAAAAATTCAAGAATTGAATTAGTTGTAAATATAAAGCTAATCTTACAGTTGAAAACTAAATAAAAACATAAAAAATTTATTGCTTTGAATTTGACTTGAACCTTCTTATTTCATAATTTTTAACAAAATTATTCCTAAAGTAAATATATAAGTATTTCTTACTAAAAAAACTCTTCTTATTCTTAAGTCTGTAAAACCAAATATTTTTATTAATGTCATTTTCATGAAGCCCTATTCTTTGTTTTACTTCATTTTTATCTAATCCTAAAAAACTAGCAAAATTTTTAGGAAATGATTTTTCTTTAGCATCATCTTTTGTGTATAATAATTTTTTTAGATATGAATATGTTTCTTTAGCACTAGTATTATTTTCTAACGGTTTTTTAGAAAGCGTTTTCTTGTTGAAGATACTTTCTTGCTCTTCTGACAGCAAAGGAATTTTTGTAGAAGCTTTTAATTGTGTATTGTTGATAATGATTTCGTTTGCAAGTGCTAAATAATCTCTTGCACCAGGGGAAGTAATATCATGCTCAAAAATAGATTTTCCGAAACCAGGAGCTTGAGAAAGTTTTGTGTTTCTATTAATTATTGTTTTAAAAACCATTGTTTTAAAATACGACTGGATGTAATTAACTACTTTTTTAGAAAGGTTTAATCGTGTATCAAACATTGTTAATAAAAAACCTTCTATATCTAGAGTTGGATTCAGGTTTTTCTGAACAAATCTTACAGTTCTTAAAAACTTATGCAGACCTTCTAGCGCATAATAATCGCATTGAACAGGAATTATAATTGAATGAGAACTTTTTAAAATTTCTAGGTTCTTTGTTTTAAAAAAGGGAACACAATCAATAATTATATAATCGTAAAGTTTAGATATTTCATCTAATGCTTTTTTAAAACGAGAGAAATCTGATATTTCTTTAAAAAAATTAACATCCTCTAAAAACGGAATTAAATCTACATTAGGAGAGTTGGTTGAAACTTTATTATTTTTAAGTACTGATGTAATACTCATAAACTCTAAAGCAGGGTTGTCTAAGTGTTTTGATTGAAAACCAAATGAAGTTGTTGCATTGGCTTGTGGGTCGGTATCAATAACCAATACTTTTTTTTTCTAGAATTCCTAAACCAGCTGCGAAATTAACACAAGTAGTCGTTTTACCAACACCTCCTTTATGGTTAGAAATTGAAATTATTTTTCCCATTCTTAGATTACAGTCATAAATAAGCCTTTAACAATTAGCGTTTTATTTGAAAAATCTAAAGATAAAAAAATAAATATTCTACAGCAATACCAATATTACGTTATTCTTGCTATAATCAATATTTAACTTTTTCGTAATACCAAATTTAAAAAAGTACTCATAAAAAAACAGCTTTAATTAAAAAATCAAAGCTGTTTTTTGTAAACAAAAATATAATGTTATTAATAATCCCCTAAAGTTATTGGGTTTTGAGTCAATGCACTTTCTAATTGTTCGTCATTTGGAGCTTTACCATGCCATGCATGTGTGTGCATCATAAAATCTACACCATTCCCCATTTCTGTATGTAATAAAATGCAAACGGGTTTTCCTTTACCTGTTAACGATTTTGCTTCTGCTAAACCTGCTAAAATAGCTTCAATATCATTTCCCTTTTCAATGTCTAAAACATCCCAACCAAAAGCTTCAAATTTTGCTTTGATGCTTCCCATTGGTAAAACATCGTCTGTTGCTCCATCAATTTGTTTTCCGTTTAAATCTATAGTGGCAATTAAATTGTCTACTTTTTTTGCAGATGCATACATAATTGCTTCCCAGTTTTGCCCTTCTTGCAACTCTCCATCCCCATGTAAAGTATATACCAATTTGTCATCGCTATTTAATTTTTTAGTGGCTGCTGCACCTATAGCAACAGACATTCCTTGTCCTAAAGAACCTGATGCAATTCTTACTCCAGGTAAACCTTCATGAGTTGTTGGGTGGCCTTGTAAGCGTGAATCTATCAATCTAAATGTACTTAATTCCTCTACTGAGAAAAATCCACTATGTGCCAAAACACTATAAAAAACTGGAGAAATATGACCATTGGATAGAAAAAATAAATCTTCATTTTCCCCATCCATAGTAAAATCTATTGAATACTCCATTACTTCTTGATACAAACAAGTAATAAACTCGGCACAACCTAAAGAACCTCCTGGATGCCCAGAATTTACTTTATGTACCATTCTTAAAATATCTCTACGAACTTGTTGTGTAAAGTCTTGTAATTGTTGTGTTGTTGACATTTTATTTGTTTAAATTATACTGACAAAAATACAAAAGTGAATGTATATGAAATATTTTTATAAAGTATTTATTGATGATTTATTAACAGTTTTATTGTAGCGTTTGAGTGGTTGCGTTAGGGATTGTAATGGCATCCTTTTTTCTTTTTCTGAAAAAAGATATATTGGAAAGCCCGTTAAAACGCCAAAAAAAAACAAATATTTTAAGTTTTCTGTTTTTTCTTTTTAGCTGCAGGAAACAATACATTGTTTAAAATTAAACGATAACCTGGTGATGTTGGATGCAAATCTAACTCTGTTTTTGGGTCGCCAATTCTATGTGTATAATCTTCTGGGTCATGACCTCCATAAAAGGTAAACATACCTTTTCCTTTTGTGCCATGTATGTAACGTGCTTCTCTATTTACTTTGTTTTCGCCTAAAACTAACACATTACTTTTTACAGTATTTCTATCGAAAGAAGTTGTTTGTCCCATAAAACCTTTGACCAAAACTGTATGATTTTGGGTTAACATGGTAGGTACAGGATCCCATTTTGCAGAAAACTCTGCCAAAGAAAAATAATCTGATGTTTTAGGAATTCTTCTTTTGCGAGTCATGTCTATAGAAGAAAACTCGTAAGTTGTTGGGTTTTTTATTAAATTGAAATTTTTAAAGGCAAAGGTTTTATTAAAGTTGATTTTAGATTGATAATTTGGCGTAGATGCATCACCATCAAACATAGCTTCTGCAATATCTACACCTTCTGCAGACAATGCAATATCAAAACTATCGGTTGCAGAGCACATGGCGAACATAAAACCACCACCTACAACATAATTTCTTATTTTTTTTGCTACCGCTAATTTTTCTTCTGAGACTTTGCTGTACCCCAATTCTGTGGCCAATTTTTCTGCTCTTTGCTTGCCTTCTATGTACCAAGGAGCTGTTCTAAATGAACCATAAAAACGACCATATTGTCCTGTAAAATCTTCGTGATGTAAATGAAGCCATTCGTATAACAATAATTTATCTTCTAAAACTTCTTTATCATATACGACATCAAAAGGAATTTCTGCATAGGTTAACACCATGGTTACAGCATCGTCCCAAGGCATTTTGTCTTTTGGTGAATACACTGCTATTTTTGGAGCCTTTTCTAAGGTAACTGCATCTTGATTAGAAGATGGTGAAGCAATTTCTTGTAATATTAATTGCGATTTTGCATCTGAAATTATTTGATACGAAACTCCTCTAATTTTACATTCGTTTTCGATGAGTTTGTTGTTTTCTATTAAAAATGCACCACCATCATAATTTAACAACCATTTCGATTTTAAGCCTGCTTCTAAAGAATAATAAACAATTCCGTAGGCTTTTAAATGATTTTTCTGATTATCATCATTCATAGGTATGTAAATAAATGATGCCCAACTAGAGTTTGAAACAATTAGAAACAATAAAACTTTATAATACTTTACCACATTTATTTTTATTTGAACTAAAAACGATTTATAAATTTTTAGCTTATTTTTTATTTTTGAACTCTACTTAAAAGAATAAATTTAAATATATTTAATTTACAGTACTTCGTTTTTTATATACTTTTCAAAAATATGTACCGATAACTTTAGCAATCTTGGAAAGGTTTTATCTTTAACAGTAACTGTTCTAATACTTTCTGGTCTATTACCTGTAATATCACTAACATACTCATTATTAATATTCAATTGTTTACACATTTCTTTCCATCTCAAAACCCAACTTTTTTTATCATCTATATAATTTACATTTAAAGATTGTATATTATTTTTGTCCTTTTTTTCAAGTAACAAATTATTTTCAGATTGATTTCTTTTGTAAATAAACCCATCATTGTTATGAGAAAAAGACTTTTCATAAACTAAATTTGGATTCTCTTTTAAATCCGAAATAAATTTTTCAATATTTTCAATTTGTTTTATTTCATTCGTAGCAATTAAATACTCAATTATTTTTAATTTTCTAAGTTGCAAATCTATTTTTCTGTTCATCTCAATATTACAATTTATGATCTAAAACCAACCTTTTAAATTTTGTGCTATACTGTAATCATTTATTACATTCTCACTTAAAAATTCTTTTTTAATATTATCTGAAGATATTTCTTTAATTTAACCTTCTTCATCTTCAACTAAAGTAAAATGATCTTTAACCAAATTATT
>NZ_CBFHJT010000052.1:19745-22162 GCF_965656025.1 Polaribacter sp. | reverse complement strand
GCCAAACTTTTGTCTAGGTTTTCTTCCTGTAACAGTGATAAACCAATTACAGATTCTGCTGAGTTAGGATCAAAACCCTTGTATCTTTCTTTAAAATTATCTTCTAATAAGATAACAGCGTTTTCTCTCTTTGCTATTTCTAAGTTTTGTTTATTTCCTCTTAATCCCAGTACAAATGTACCTGCTCCGTAAGCATTAGAAGTATGAGAATCGCAATGAATAGATACAAATAAATCTGCTTTTGCGTGATTTGCAATGTCTCCTCTTTTCCATAAATCTATAAAAACATCGTTTTTTCTTGTATAAATAACTTTAACATCTTTATTTTTTGCAAGTTTTTTTCCCACAGCTAAAGCTACTTTTAAGGCAATATTTTTTTCTCGAAAACCGTTACCAAGATTACCAGGATCTTTGCCACCATGACCAGCATCTATAACAACCACATATTGTTTTTGTGCAGAAACTGTGTTAAAATTAAATAATGAAACACATACAAACAATATTGTATATAAAATTTTACTTGTATTAATATTTTTAGGTTTTTGTTGGGATTGCATCAATAAAATTTAACTAATTTTGAAATCTAATAATTTGGTGCTTCAATTATTGCGCCATATTTTTATTCATATACAAAAATAGTATTTATAGCATTGCAAACAAACCTATCATACATACTTTTATTTTGCTGCTTGTTTTTTACAAAGATGGCTTATTCTCAAGACATTAAATCAACCAAAAAAACGACAATCCCTTTAGTAAAAAAAGATACTATTAGCCCAAGTAAAGAAAAACTTATGGCTAGAAAAGACTCTTTAATTACAAAAACAAGAGATACTATATCTTTAGATACTATAAAACCAAAAGAAAGTATAGAAGATATTATTACTCATATTGCCACAGATTACACAATACAAGATGCCAAAAACAAAACAGTAACGCTCTATAACGAGGCCAATATTACCTATACAGATATTGACTTAAAGGCTGGAATTATAAAAATTGATTACAAAAAAAATACACTTTTTGCAAAAGGGATTATAGATAGCACAGGCTATGTGCAAAGACCCGTTTTTAAGCAAGGAAATGAAGAATCTGAGCAAGATTCTATCATCTACAATTTTAAAAGTAAAAAAACCATTATTTATGGTTTAAAAACGAAACAGGGAGAAATGTTTACTTATGGTGAAAAAACCAAACGTGTAAACGATTCTACTATATACATTCGAAAGATTAGATTTACAACCTCAGAAAAAAAGAATCCAGATTATTTTATTGGCACCAATAAAGCAAAAATTGTACCTGGTAAAAAAATTATTGTAGGTGGTAGTCAGTTATATATTGCAGACATCCCAACGCCTGTTTTTTTACCTTTTGCATATTTCCCAATCACAGAAACCAGTATTTCTGGGTTTTTAATACCTGCTTTTGATACTGGTAGTAGTGCTAGAGGTATTGGTTTTCAAAATGGAGGTTATTATTTTGCTATCAGCGATTATATAGATTTAGCAGTTACTGGTGATGCCTATTCTAACGGAAGCTGGGGTTTAAGAGCCAACTCTAATTACAACAAAAGATATCGATTTAATGGTCGATTTAATTTCAGTTTCGAAAATAATATCAATGGAATTAGAGGTTTTGATAATTTTAGTAAAAACAATAACTTTAACATTAGATGGACACACAATCAAGACCAAAAAGCGAGTCCAAATTCTAGATTTACAGCATCTGTAAATTTGGGTAGTAGTAAATTTTTTAGACAATCTCAAAATCAGTTTAATGTTTCTCAAACTCAAACTAACACCTTTAATTCTTCTATAAACTATAGTAAAACTTTTGTTGGTACACCTTTTAACATGAACGTTACAGCAACACATCAACAAAACACCAATACAGAAGAAATTACAATGACCTTGCCTTCTTTAACACTAAACATGAACCGTATATTCCCTTTTGCTGGAAAAAATGGGGTAAAGAAAAACGCAATACAAAAAATGGGTTTTAATTACATTTTAGATGGTAAATATTTAATTAACACAACTGATGATGAGTTTTTAACAGCTAAAATGTTTGAATCTGCCAGAGCTGGTATGCAACACAAAACAGGTACAAGCACAAATTTTAAAGCCTTTAAATATTTTACAGTTTCACCAAGTGCTAGTTACGAAGAAGTTTGGCAGTTTGATTATATTCAGAAAAATTACGATGCAGCAGAAAACGTAGTGGTTACAGATACCTTAAGAGGTTTTAAAAGTTATAGAGAATATAATACAGGTGTTAGTTTGTCTACCAATATTTATGGTACTTTTAACTTTAAAAAAGGCCGATTAAAAGGAATCAGACACACCTTTAGACCTTCTATTTCTTATTCTTACAGACCCGATTTTAAAGACAAATACATAGAGCAGGTTAGAGCTAGT
>NZ_CBFHJT010000052.1:15831-19647 GCF_965656025.1 Polaribacter sp. | reverse complement strand
CAACAACCCTAATGATTTTGAAGAGTATACAGCTTTTGATAGAGGTATTTTCGGAGCGCCTTCTGCCGGTTTAAGTAATTCAATTGGGATTACTTTAAACAACGTTTTAGAAGCAAAAGTGGCACCAAAAGATCCAGAAAGCGAAGATGAAGAAGATGAAAAAATTACGCTACTAAACAACTTAAATTTTAACACTTCTTATAATATTGCAGCAGATAGTTTACGCTGGTCTCCAGTTAGTTTTTCTGCGGGTACACGTTTGTTTAAAGATAAATTGGCTATTAATTTAAGCGGCTCATTAGACCCATACAAGGTAGTAAAATCTGCATCTGGAAATGCTGTAAGAATTAACGAATTTAACCCTAATTTGTTAAGATTGACTAATGCTAGCTTAACTGCAAACTACACAATTTCTAGTACCGATTTTAAAAAGGATAAAAAAGGTAGCAAAGAAGAAGAAAACAGAGATCCCAACAATACAGCTGATGTTATTGGTGCTGCCATAAATCCAAACAATAGAGATGGTTTTGGTAACTTAAACAGAAGTGCAGCACCAGACACTGAAAAAAATAAAGATAAAACTGCAAAACTATACCAAGCAGAAGTGCCTTGGTCTATCAATTTAGCCTACTCTACCAACTACACAAATAACGGTTTAGATGGTGGGCAAATTGGTGTACATAGTATTATGTTTAGTGGTAATGTAGAGTTATCTCCCAAATGGAAATTAGGCTACTCTTCTGGTTACGATTTTAAAAATGGGGCTTTTACATTTTCTAGATTTAATTTTTCTAGAGACTTAGATAGTTGGAATTTTAATTTCAACTGGGTACCTTTTGGTACAAATTCTTCTTATACCTTTTTTATTGGTGTAAAATCTTCTGTATTATCAGATTTAAAATGGGATAAAAACAAACCACCAGATAGAAATTTGTTTTAATTTGAAGTTGGAAGTTAAAAAAACAAAATCTTCTTAAATTTATAACTTTTCCCTTAAAAAAATCTAAAAATTAAATTTTTTAATTTTGTACATAATAAAAAAGACCAAAAAATTATGAAAACAATTATCACTACAAAAAATGCACCTGCACCCATTGGGCCATATAACCAAGCTGTTTTAACAGGCAATACTTTATACACTTCTGGACAAATTGCCATAAACCCAATTTCTGGTAAATTAGTAACTGAAGATATTGCCATAGAAACCAAACAGGTGATGGAAAATTTAAAAGCGGTTTTAGGAGCTGCTAAAATGACATTTGAGAATGTAATAAAATCGTCTATTTTTATTTCTGATATGAATAATTTTACTGAAATAAATAGAATTTATGGTGAGTATTTTGATAACGAAACTGCCCCTGCAAGAGAAACTGTAGAAGTTGCTAATTTACCTAAGTTTGTAAATGTAGAAATTAGTATGATTGCTGTTAAATAAGCGATAACTTTAGTAGGTATCGTTTAAGCGCAAAATAGATGGCAGAAAAAAAAGAAGATTTAGAAAACTATTTAAAAGTTCACTACATACATAGAAGTAATTGGTTAAGAGCTGTAGTTCTTGGTGCCAATGATGGAATTTTATCAACTGCTAGTATTGCAATTGGAGTTGCAGCTGCTAGTAATTTGAGAGAACCTATTATTTTGGCAACATTAGCAGGACTTGTTGCTGGTGCTTTATCCATGGCTGCTGGAGAGTATGTTTCTGTTAGTTCTCAAACAGATATTGAAAATGCTGATATTGAAAGAGAAAAGCAAGAACTAACAGAAATGCCTGAATTAGAATTACAAAGGCTAGCAAAAATTTATGAAAATAGAGGACTAAAAAAAGAAACTGCTTTAATGGTTGCAAAAGAATTAACTGAACATGATGCATTAGGAGCGCACGTTAGAGACGAGTTAGGTATTAATGAAATTAGTCAAGCTAAACCAATACAAGCTGCATTTGCTTCTGGAGCAGCATTTACAATTGGAGGTTTGCTTCCATTTTTGGTAACACTTTTTCATCCATTAAAAAATATGGAATATTCCCTTTATGGTTTTGCAATATTTTTTCTAATTATGCTTGGAGCAATTGCAGCCAAAACTGGTGGTTCAAGTATTTTAAAAGCAGTGCTAAGAATTACATTTTGGGGTACTGTTGCAATGGGCCTAACAGCACTTGTTGGCTATTTGTTCAATGTGAATATTGCATCATAAAAACACGAAGTATGTATAAAACAAAAACCTGATAGAATTAATTCTATCAGGTTTTTTTAAATTGTATAAAATATGCTTTTTACAAAGTTGCAGCATATTCAATTAAGTCTACAATTTTTGTAGAATATCCCATTTCATTATCATACCAAGAAACAACTTTTACAAAGTTATCGTTTAAAGCAATACCTGCTTTGGCATCAAAAATAGAAGTTCTAGTGTCTCCAACAAAATCTTGAGAAACCACCATATCTTCTGTATATCCTAAAATCCCTTTCATATCTTCACTTTCTGAAGCTGCTTTCATTGCTGCACAAATGTCATCATAAGAAGCTGCTTTTTCTAACTTTACAGTTAAATCTACTACAGAAACATCCATAGTTGGTATTCTAAAAGCCATACCTGTTAACTTACCATTCATTGCAGGAATTACTTTACCTACTGCTTTTGCAGCTCCTGTAGAAGAAGGTATTACGTTACCAATTGCAGAACGTCCACCTCTCCAATCTTTCATAGATGGGCCATCTACAGTTTTTTGTGTTGCAGTTGCAGCATGTACAGTTGTCATTAAACCTTCTACAATACCAAAGTTATCATTTAAAACTTTAGTAATTGGTGCTAAACAGTTTGTAGTACAAGACGCATTAGAAAAAATCTTTTGGTCTGCTTTTAATTCTTTATTATTTACACCCATTACAAACATTGGTGTATGGTCTTTAGATGGTGCAGATAAAACTACT
Source organism: Polaribacter sp. (assembly GCF_965656025.1). GTDB lineage: Bacteria > Bacteroidota > Bacteroidia > Flavobacteriales > Flavobacteriaceae > Polaribacter. The sequence continues at coordinate 16,717 of NZ_CBFHJT010000052.1, read as the reverse complement.
TTTTTAGCTCCTGCTTCTAAATGCTTTCCTGCAGTTTCTTCTGTTAAGAAAAACCCTGTAGATTCTATTACATATTCTGCTCCAACTTCATCCCACTTTAAGTTTGCTGGGTCTCTTTCTGCAGTAATTCTAATTTCGTTTCCGTTTACAACTAATTTACCGTCTTTTACATCCACAGTTCCATCAAAAGCTCCGTGAACTGAATCGTATTTTAACATGTAAGCTAAATAGTCTACATCTAATAAATCGTTAATTGCAACAACTTGTACATTGTCTCTTAATACTGATGATCTGAATGCTAATCTTCCTATTCTTCCAAATCCGTTAATTCCTACTTTTATCATTTTATTTTACTTTTTAATATTATGTAGACATAATGTCTGATACTCTTACTAATTCTTTATTAATTTTAGATTGTCCTTTTATTGCTTTATCTAATGGCGTTATAGCTATTTTATCATTTATAAGACCTACCATTAAATTGGTTTGTCCTCCTAATAAACTTTCTACAGCTTTTACCCCCATTCTACTTGCTAAAACTCTATCAAAACAAGAAGGTGAACCTCCTCTTTGCATGTGTCCTAGAACCGAAACTCGGACATCATATTCTGGTAGGTTTTCATTTACATAATCTTTAAGCTCAAAAACATTTTTACCTGTTTTATCACCTTCTGCAACAACAACAATACTAGAAGATTTTCCAGATTCTCTACTTCTTTCCAAAGAATCTAACAAACGTTCTAAACCTAAATCTTCTTCAGGTATTAAAATTTCTTCTGCTCCTGCTCCAATCCCCGCACTTAGTGCAATATGACCAACATCTCTACCCATTACTTCTATAAAAAATAATCTATTGTGAGATGATGCTGTATCTCTTATTTTATCA
>NZ_CBFHJT010000052.1:11278-15733 GCF_965656025.1 Polaribacter sp. | reverse complement strand
AAATTCTTTAGACCTAGCAGATTTTAAGAATGTACCACCTTTATTAATGATGCCTTTTACACTACGTGCATCAAGTGTTACAAAATCTCCTTCAATCATTCCTTGGTAACCTCTATAAATACCAGCGCATTCTATTTTATAAAATGCACAAGTTCTAACCACAGACCTAATTGCTGCGTTCATTCCTGGGGAATCACCACCAGATGTCATGACCCCTATTTTCTTAATTTTACTCATAATTTCTATGTAAAAATAATTCTTTTATATGGTTTAAAATAATAAAGTTACGAAAACGTTTTAGCCTTTTACTCCTTATTTTTAAGGGTTTTTTAATTATCTATTCTTTTATTTTGGTTTGTTTCGTCAATCATTTTTAGTTTATTAAAACAGCCCAAAAATATATCTAAAAGTAAATTAAAAGATTGATATTTATCATTTTTAGGAAAAATTTATACTTAACTCTTAGTTTCCTTCAAAATTTTTGAAACCATTTTCTTTATTTATTGTAGAATCTTTAACCACTTCTTTTCTTGCTTTTTGTTTCAATTTCTTTTTTAAACCCATTTTTTGCAGTAAATCAGAAAGTGTATTAAAGTTTACTTGATAAGAAAGCCCTAAACCTTGTGTATAACCTTGATCTTCTATGGTGTATTGGATTTCGTTTTGTCTATTAAAAATTACACCTCTAAAATTACCTTCTTTGTTTAAAAGTACTTCTACTTTTACCTCACCAATAACACTAGACTGTGTTTGTGTACCAATAGGTACTCCTACTTTTCCATTAATAATTACTCGATCACTAACTTGAGTACTTACAGATAAATCTACCTGATTGTCTATATTTAATCTATCTAAATCGTTATCTCTCTGTCCTTGTTGATAATCTACCCCTAACTGAAATTTACTATCTGGACTATTTAACAAACTAGAAAATGCTGCTGCAATGGCACTAGATGCTGTACTCGTTATGGTTGCATTGGCATCAAAATTAACTCTATCTGGGTTTACAAAGTTTCCAAATGCTAGTAAAGATATAAACTGTGTTGTTTTTTCATTGACGTTATTATCATTTAATATAAACTCAAGTTCGTTTGCGATTGTTGGATCTACATTGGTTAATTGTATGTCTAATTCTTGTTTAGAATTGAATAAACCACCTGTAATTCTGGCAACTAAATCTACTTCGATATTTCTATTAGAGTTAAAATTCTCTAACAAAACACCTGGGTTTGCTTTGGCTTTATATACCGCTGTTACATCTAAATTTGCGTCTGCAGGGTTTCCGTTCCAAGACACTGTACCTCCTTTTTGTATTACAAAGGGTTTGTTTACAATACCTCCATATTTAAAATCGTAAACTCCACTATCTACTATATAGTCTCCAAACATATTAAATTTACCCCTAGTATTTATTTCTATTTGCAGGTTTCCAGAACCTCTACCAGAAAGTTGGCTCCCATAAACCTCATCTATAACCACTTGAGCAACAGCGTCTTTTGTAACTTCTAAGTTGATGTTTAGTGTTAAGCCTTTTAAAGCTTCTAAGGCAATTTCTTTTTGCCGTTCTTCTACCTTTACTTTGTCTGATTTAAAGTGAATTAAGCTAAAACTATCTACAGTCTCTACATCTTTTAACGGCACTACAAAAACGGTACCTGGCATTGTTTTGGCATTTATATCTATGGTTAACCTGTCTGTTAATCCATAAATATCTGCAGAACCATCTATAAAAGCTGAACCATAATACAAGGCTTCTTCTGTGTTTTTGGTATCTAAAACTAGTAAATTATCACTCTCTATTTTTAGTTGTAAAAACCATTGCTTAAAATTTAAATGAGAAATACTTCCTTTTAAAACACCTTTTGTATTGCTTTTTGTGTCTAATAAATTAAAGTCATCTAAAATAAAAGATTGTTGCGATAAGGTAACTAGAGATTGCCCTTCAAAATTGTAATCGACATTTAAATACGGGAATTTCAAACCAGCATTTTCTAGGGTTAAGGTACCTTCCATATCTGGATTGCTTAAAAATCCTCTTAAAGAAAACTCCCCAGATGCTGCACCCCGTAAAGAAGATAAAACATCTTTCCCTAGAGGACTAAAAGCATTTAGTTTAAATCCTTCTAAAAAAACATCAAGATCTATTAAAGGTCGTTCTTCAGAAAAATCTAAGCCTCCAATAGCCGCAATGCTTTTAACATTTTCATTTTCTATAGATAGATTCACATTGTATTTTTTGTAAGAATTTTCTCCAACAATGTTTATAAATAAATCTCCCTGTTTAAAATCATTGACTTCGAAGTCTTTTACTTTTAAAGAGGCTTCTGGTAAATAACTGCCTTCTTTTTGCACAAAATCTAAATGACCTGATAGTTTTCCTTTTAAGGAAAGACTGTCTATTTCTGGCAAAAAACTTTCTAATTTTACTTTGGTAAAATCTGCTAATAAAATTTTCTCATCATTACCCCTTAAACTTCCTGTGAATTCAATTTTTTGCTCTTCTGAAACTAATTTAAATTGACTAAAATTAAATTCGCTGTTTTTTAAATCGAAAGTAATTCTATCTGTATTTTTCTGGTCTGGATTGATATTCCAAGTATTTCCTTTAAAAATAAAAGATGATTTTTCGAAGCCTAAAACAGATTTTCCTTCCTCGTTAAACGTATAGAAAAAATCTAAATTAAAATCTTCGTTTTTCTTTTTTCCGCCAATAAATTCTGACTTAAAAAAAAGTGTATCATTTCTTGTAAGATTTAACAACCTTAATTTAGAAACCTTGTAATAATCTGTATTTAATTCATTTGCAGACAAAAAAGTATTGTAGAGCGGGTTTTTATTATCTGTAATTAAAGAGAGATTTTTTACCTCGTTACCAAATGCATCTATTCTTGGAGAGGTAATATTTACCCGAAATAAATCTTTATCAGAATTTATTTTTCCTTTAATTTTTGTTTGATCATCAATAGAAATATCAGGAAAAAAAACAGCTACAATTTGGTTGTAAATAGTAAAATTAAAATCTAAAAACTGATTTTTTTCTACTTCATAAGGTTTGTAATTTGTATAAATACTACCCAAAGCATTTTGTGCTACTTTTGGTAGTTCTTCAAATGAAAATTTACCAGAAATAAAACCATTCGCAATATCTTTTGAGGAAACATCTATTGTTTTTATACTGTCTTTTAAGGAAGAGGTTACTTCGAATTTTTTAAAAGTATATTCTTGTTGTTGGTTTGTATAGAGCACATTTTTAAAAATTGCTTTTCCAACAATATCATCTAAAGTATTACCTTCTATATCTAAGGCAACATCTCCCTTAACAACAGAAATACTGTCTCTTGTAAATAAATTAGTTTCTTTTAAATTTAAGTATGCTATGTTAGAAGTAAAATCGAACTTATGAATTTTAGAAGATAAATCTGCCAAACCTTTAAAACTCATTTTAAAATTTTCGTCGTCTATGGTTAAATCACCATCAAATTTATTGTTTTGATACTCGCCATTTGCTACTAAATTTTTATAGGTATAATTATTAAAATTAAATTGAGAAATATTACCTACAAAAGTAGTATTGATATTATCTAAGGTAAATCCTCTCCCATTTACATCACCTTTTAAAGAAATTTTACCAAAGTTAGGGTCTTCAAAAAATTTACCCATATCAAAATTTATCAATTCTAAATCTCCAATGTAAAAGGCGGTATCAATTTGGTCTATATTACCTATTTCTAAGTCTGAATATGCGCCTCCAATCTGAGAGTTCATAACGATTTTAGCAACCATTTTTTCTGGAGTTACCAATACATTTCCCTTAATTTTAAATTGACCTAATTTTCTAAATTCTGTGGGTAAGGTTTTTCCTAAAACGTTGGGTAAAATATTTTTCAACTCATTGTAAGTTGCGGTTAAATTACTTAAATCACCTTTAAAAGTAAAACCTCTATCAGTATTTACTGCATTTCTAAAAGTTAAATCCCCATTTACTTTTATGCCTTTTTTTGTTGAAAGTTTTAAGTTTTTAAGACTAAAATTATTTAGGGGACCTTTCATTTTTCCTGAAAAACTAATCACGTCTTCTCCACTTAACTCGTTGTAAAACTTTTTTAAATCCTGAACCTTTAGTTTACTTTTATTAAAATCCGCGGTAATCTTTACTTTGTCTGTAAAATTGGATAAATCTTCTCTTTTGTAATTAAAAACGATATTTCCTAAAATTTTAGAATATTTGGTTTCTAAAACTGTATTGTTAAAATTCATAGCAGTTTTAGTAAACTTATAATTGGTGGTTAAATTGGTAACCTCTAAACCTTGGTTGGTTATAAAATACAAAGCTCTTGTATTTGTAGAAAAATCAGCACCATCTATAACTAAATCTTGTAAATTACCACCTGTATTAGAAGCAGAAAAACTAACTGGTTTTTCATTATTTAAATTGGTAAGCTTAAAATTTAAATT
>NZ_CBFHJT010000052.1:2546-11178 GCF_965656025.1 Polaribacter sp. | reverse complement strand
TTGGTAACGTAGTTCCCCAACTTAGTTTGAACAAATGAAGTAGAAAGTAAAACACTAAGAAATAGCAAAAAGAGCAAAAAATACCCTAACCATTTTACTATTTTTTTACCAACTTTTTTGATGACAATTTATTTTTAAGATGAAGCAATATTCAAGTAAAATAAACAAAAATATTGCCAAATGATACAAAGAACGTGCAAATTTAACAAAGAATTAAATTTCTATTGGTAAAAAAAGAAAATGACCCAAAAATATACTTAATTTTGCACAAATTTATAGCATGGAAAAACCCATTTATATTTTAGGTATAGAATCTTCTTGTGATGATACCAGTGCATCTGTAATTTGTAACGCACAAGTGTTAAGCAATGTTGTTGCCAACCAAGAAGTACATGCAAAATATGGTGGTGTTGTGCCAGAGTTAGCTTCTAGAGCGCATCAACAAAACATTGTGCCAGTTGTACAACAAGCATTGGCCCAAGCAAATATCAGTAAAGAACAATTGTCTGCTATTGCTTTTACAAGGGGCCCTGGTTTAATGGGTTCTTTATTAGTGGGTACTTCTTTTGCAAAATCTTTAGCTTTGGGCTTAAATATTCCGCTCTTAGATGTAAACCACATGCAAGCTCACATTTTAGCGCATTTTATAAAAGGTGATGATAACAAAACACCTCCCTTCCCTTTTATTTGTTTAACCATAAGTGGTGGGCATACACAAATTGTAAAAGTGACCAATTATTTTGACATGGAGATTTTAGGAGAAACGATAGATGATGCTGTTGGTGAAGCTTTTGATAAATCTGCTAAAATTTTAGGTTTACCTTATCCTGGAGGCCCACTAATAGATAAATATGCTCAATTAGGAAACCCAAAAGCATACTCGTTTACAAAACCCAAAGTAGGCGATTTAGATTTTAGCTTTAGTGGTTTAAAAACAGGTATTTTATACTTCATTCAAAAACAACAGCGCATAAATCCAGATTTTATTAAAGAAAATTTAAATGATATTTGCGCATCCATACAATATACAATTGTAGAAATTTTAATGGATAAATTAAAAAATGCAGTAAAACAAACAAATATTAAACATATAGCTATTGCTGGTGGAGTGTCTGCAAATTCTGATATTCGAAAAAGGTTACTTTTAGCAGAAAAGCATTTGGATTGGACTCCCTACATCCCAAAATTTGAATACACCACAGACAATGCAGCTATGATTGCAATAACTGGATATTTAAAATATGTAAACAAAGAGTATTCGAATATTTCTGTTACAGCAAAAGCACGTTTAAAAGTTACCGAATAAAATTTTATGAGGAGTTTTAAAAACAGACTACTATTTAACCTTAGTTACTTTTTATTTTGGATTGGTTATTTTGCCTTTGCAAGATTGTTTTTCCTTATGTTTTATTTTGAAAAAACTACAGAATTAGGGATAACAACTACTTTAAAAACCTTTTTATACGGGTTGCAACTAGATGCCTCTTTTTCAGCGTATTTAAGTTTTATTCCGTTTTTAATTTCAATAGTTACCATCTTTAATAACTCTCGAAAAATCTATAAAATAATTTTGTGGTACACCATAGTAGTACTTATTATTTTAAATTTATTTTTAATTATTGATGCAAGTTTGTACCAAGCTTGGGGTGTACGTTTAGACACTTCTTTGTTAGCATATATAAATACACCAGAAGTTATGTTGGCTTCTGTATCTAGTTTTCAAATGATTACTGGTAGCTTATTTTGGATTCTATCAACCTATATATTTATAGTAATTTTTAAAAAATCACTCCATTCTAAATACAATAAAGTTGATATTAGTAATTGGTTGCAAGTTCCTTTATTTTTAATAATTACTGCGTTACTAATCATTCCCTTAAGAGGTGGCTTCCAAACCATACCTGTTAACCAAAGCAATGTGTATTTTTCTAATAAAATGTTTGCAAATCATGCTGCTGTTAATTTTATCTGGAATTTTGCCAATACACTTACACACAAAACAAGTGATAAAAATGTATATCAATTTTATGATAAAAAGCTAGCTAAAAGTATCATCGAGAAAAGAAAAAACAAACTTTTAAACCCAACTACAGATTCTATTTTAAACACCACAAAACCAAACGTAATTTTAATTATTTGGGAAAGCTTAACAGCTAAAGTAGTCGGGTCTCTAGGAGGAGAACCTAATGTAACCGAAAACCTAAACAGACTTTCTAAAGAAGGTATTTTGTTTACAAATTTTTATGGAAATGGAGATAGAACAGACAAAGGTTTGCCTGCTATTTTAAGTGGCTATTATCCACCTCCAGTAAAAAGAATTATGCGCATGCCAAATAAAACAAGGAGCTTGCCCATGTTGCCAAAAAAAATGAATGATTTAGGCTACAAAACTTCTTTTTATTATGGTGGAGACACCAATTTTGGGAATATGAATACCTATTTAAGAAATGCAGAAGTTTCTAAAATTGTAGATGGTAGTGAGTTTGATAAAAAAGATTGGAACTCTAAATGGGGTGCTTTTGATGACGTTTTTATGGAACGTTTTGCCAAAGATTTATCCACAAAACAAGCGCAGCCTTTTTTTAAAATTGCTTTAACTTCTACCAGTCACGAGCCTTACGAATTGAATAGTACTTATAAATTCGGTAAAAATACAGAAGATAATCTTTTTAGAAGTTCGCATGCATATACAGACAAAGTTATTGGCGATTTTATCAGTTTTGCAAAAAAACAAGATTGGTATAAAAATACTTTAATTGTAATTATGTCAGATCACGGACATAGTTCTCCTAAACACGAAGGAGAATTTTTTGGTCCGAAAAAATTTCAAATCCCGATGCTTTGGTTGGGTGGTGCTTTACAAAAAAAAGGAATCGAAATTGATAATATGACTAGTCAAGTTGATTTTGCGTATACCTTATTAGACTTATTAAAAGCAGATAATTCTGATTTTAAATTCGGCAAAAGTTTGTTTAATGCATCAGAAAAACAATACGCACACTACTTATTTAACAATGGCTTTGGTACACTAACAAAAAACGGTTTTTATTTATTTGATTATGTGAGCAACAAGTCCATTTTAAAATATGGTGATGAAGCCAACCAATTAGACTCTTTAGGTAAAGCATTAACTCAAAATGCTTACCACGATTTTTTAAGTAGAAAATAATCTTACTTTTTTTCTAAATGCTCTTCTATATCTGCTATATGGTGCTTTAAAGCTTTGGCAGAAATTTGTATTTCTTTAATTAATAAAGCCAATGATATAATTAACAACACCAATGCAAAACCAAAAATATAAGCGGCTACTACTAAAAAATTAATATAAATTAAAAACATGGTTAACACGCAAAAAAGCAAACTTGATATTCCAAAAATTTGCATCCACCTTGTTAAATTTAAACGTAGTTTTAAATTTTTAATTTGTCTTAATAAAGAAGTGTCTTTTTTTTCTAAATAAATGTCGTGTAAGTTTCTAATTACAGAGGCATAAGCCAAAAAACGATTGGTATACGCTAACATTATTAAAGAAATTGCAGAGAATAATAATGCTGGTGTTGTAAGTGTTAGTTGTTCCATACATCAAAATTAAGTAATAAATTTTGATGTTTTCAATTAAAAACTCCACTATTATTAGAAACTCACTTTAATTATTGTATTGCAAATAAATAATTAATAACTTTATAAAGATTTAAAACACAATAATCATGAAAAAAAACATGGGTTCAGTAGATAAAACTGTTAGAGTTATTATTGCAATTGTTTTGGGTATTTTATTTTATACAAATGTAATTTCTGGCACTTTAGGTATTATACTTTTAATCTTAGCAGGCGTTTTTGTATTAACTAGTTTTATTAGTTTTTGTCCATTATATTTACCTTTTGGTATTTCTACATCAAAAAACAATCATAAAAATAGTTGTTTGCAATGAAAAATAGCTTTCTAATTTTTTTATTTATCAGTCTTTCTTTTTGCGCTCAGAACTTACCCAAAGAATTTGTGTATTTAGAAACGATTGATGCTAGTATAAAAAGTGAATTGCGTTATTTGTCTAAAAATAATTTTATTGGAAAACCCATAGATGGCTATAAAAATAATTGTGTTATTGTAACGAATGAGACTGCAAAGACTTTAAAAAAAATACAACAGCTGTTATCAAAAAAAGGATTTGGTTTAAAAATTTTTGATGCATATAGACCACAACAAGCCGTAAACCATTTTGTAAGATGGGCAAAAGTTTTACAAGACACCTTAATGAAATCAGCATATTACCCAAATGTGCCGAAATCTGAATTATTTAAACAAGGCTATATTGCTTCTAAATCTGGTCATTCTAGAGGAAGTACTGTAGATTTAACGCTTATAAATTTAAATACCGGTAAAGAGCTAGACATGGGAAGTCCTTATGATTTTTTTGGCGAAAAATCGCATCCGTTTTCTAAAAACATCACAAAAAAACAAAGAGAAAATAGAATGTTACTGAGAAACATAATGCTAGCAAATGGCTTTAAACCTTATGAAAATGAATGGTGGCACTTTACACTTAAAAATGAACCTTTTTCGAATACATACTTTAATTTTCCTGTAAAATAATTAGTTTTAACAATTCTTAAACGTTCACAATATAAATCGGCATTATCTTTGCTCTAAATTGTTACAAAACAAAATAAATAATGTTTAAAAATTATAACATAACACTTTTAATTTGCCTTTTATGTAGTGCGCCTTTTTTTGCGCAGCTAGATAAAAGTAATGGTAACAATGAAAAAGGAAAGGTAAAAGCCATTGTTTTAAAAAACTCTAAAGCAGTAGAAAAACCAAAATCTATTGAGCTGAATGGTAATGAAGGTTTTAAAAAAGCTTTTGATAAAGAACAAGAAAAATTAAAAGAAAAACAAAAGCAAGACGCGTTAAACAATAAAGGTATTTTAACTCAGAAAAAAATCAATGAAGCTCGCTTTTTAAAAGCATTTAAAACTATAAATGGTCGATACGTGTATCCTAAAATAGACCAAGATTTAGGTAGCTTTCGAACTACTTCTAATAGTGTAAACATTATTTGTAGAGATTTTCAATATCCAGATGGAGACAGAGTAACAATTATGGTTAATAACATTCCTGTAGTTACCAATATTTTACTAAAACAACGCTACCAAAGTTTTACAATTCCTTTAGAAGTAGGTATTAATAAAATATCTTTTGTAGCTCTAAATCAAGGTACTTCTGGTCCAAATACAGCCGCTTTTAAGGTTTATAATGATGCTGGCATGTTACTATCTTCAAATGAATGGAATTTAGCCACAGATGCCAAGGCTACTTTAGTCATTGCCAAAGAAAAATAATACACAAACACAAACTTTACGAAAACGATTGAGTTAATTAAAAAAATGATGTTTTTTTATTCTATATAAAACCGTTATTTTTGTGTTTAGATTTTTAAAATCAATAAACGAACAACAATTTTTAAGAATGAAAAAAATTACCAAACAAACCTATTTAGATTGGTACAGAGAAATGTTTTTTTGGAGAAAATTCGAAGATAAACTAGCCTCTGTTTACATTCAACAAAAAGTAAGAGGTTTTTTACACCTTTACAATGGGCAAGAAGCAATTTTAGCAGGTGCTTTGCATGCCATGGACTTGTCTAAAGACAAAATGATAACCGCTTACAGAAACCACGTACAGCCAATTGGTATGGGAGAAGATCCTAAAAAAGTGATGGCAGAATTGTTTGGAAAAGTAACAGGAACTTCTAAAGGAATGGGAGGCTCTATGCATATTTTTTCTAAAGAGTTTGGTTTTTATGGTGGTCATGGTATTGTTGGTGGTCAAATACCATTAGGAGCTGGTATTGCTTTTGCAGACAAATACAAAGGAAGTGATGGTGTTACCTTAACTTGTTTTGGTGATGGTGCTGCAAGACAAGGTTCTTTGCACGAAGCTTTTAACATGGCAATGCTATGGAAATTACCTGTAATCTTTATTTGTGAGAATAATGGTTATGCAATGGGTACTTCTGTAGATAGAACTGCAAACCATGATGATATTTGGAAACTTGGTTTGGGTTACGAAATGCCTTGTGGCCCTGTAGATGCTATGAATCCTATTAAAGTTGCAGAAGCTATAGACGAAGCTTTACAAAGAGCAAGACGTGGAGATGGCCCAACATTTTTAGAAATGAAAACATATAGATATAGAGGACATTCTATGTCTGATGCACAGCATTACAGAACAAAAAACGAAGTAGAAGAGTACAAAAAAATAGATCCTATAACGCAAGTTAAAGATATTATTTTAGAGAAAAACTACGCTACAGAAGATGAAATTGCTGCGATTGATAAAGAAGTAAAAGCAAGAGTAAAAGAATGTGAGCAATTTGCAGAAGAGTCTCCATTCCCAGAAACTCAGCAATTATATGATATGGTTTACGAACAAGAAGATTACCCTTTTATAAGTTAAAATATGGCTACAGTTGTAAATATGCCGCGTTTAAGTGACACCATGGAAGAAGGTGTTGTGGCAAAATGGTTAAAAAGTGTTGGAGATACTATTGAAGAAGGCGATATTTTAGCAGAAATAGAAACCGACAAAGCTACTATGGAATTTGAATCTTTCCATGAAGGGGTTTTGTTACACATTGGTGTGCAAGAAGGTGAAACTTCTCCAGTAGATAAATTATTAGCAATTATTGGTGAAGAAGGCGAAGATATTTCTGCACTTTTAAATGACAGTGATGATGCTGATGATTCTGAAGAAAAAGAAGAAACTTCTAAAGAAACAGAAAGTTCTTCTAATGAAGCTTCGGATGATGAAGGTAGCAATGATGAAGCTGAAATCCCAGAAGGAGTTCAAGTAATTAAAATGCCGCGTTTAAGTGATACTATGACTGATGGTACGGTAGCAACTTGGTTAAAAAAACAAGGAGAAGCTGTAGATGAAGGTGATATTTTAGCAGAAATAGAAACCGACAAAGCCACTATGGAGTTTGAGTCTTTCTACGAAGGAAACTTATTACACATTGGTGTGCAAGAAGGAGAAACGGCACCTGTAGATAGTTTATTGGCTATCATTGGTCCAGAGGGAACCGATGTTTCTAGCATTGTTGCCAATGGAGTGCCTTCTGAAAAGAAATCTTCATCAGATAAAAAATCTGAATCGAAAGAAACTAAAAAAGAAAGCAAGCAAGAAAAAACTGAAGAAAACAAAACTTCTTCTGCAAATACAAGTACTAATAATTCTGGAGATAGAATTTTTGCATCGCCATTGGCGAAAAAAATAGCTTCAGATAAAGGTATAAATTTAACAGACATAAAAGGTTCTGGAGAAAATGGTAGAATTATTAAAAAGGATGTAGAAAACTACACACCTACTGCTACTGTTTCTGTAGAAACACCTGCACCAGCATCTGCTGCCGCTGCACCTTCTTTTTCTGTAACTGGCGAAGAAAAATCTGAGGAAGTTAAAAACTCGCAAATGCGTAAAGCAATTGCAAAATCTTTAGGAAACTCTAAATTTACTGCACCAGACTTTAGTTTAAACATAGAAGTTGATATGGATGCAGCAATTGCATCAAGAAAAACTATAAATGCCATACCAGATACCAAAGTATCTTTTAATGATATGGTAGTAAAAGCTTGTGCTATGGCGTTACAAAAACATCCACAAGTAAATACATCTTGGACAGATAATAATACTATTTATCATGCTCATATTCATGTTGGTGTTGCTGTTGCTGTAGACGAAGGTTTATTAGTACCTGTAATTAAACACACCAATCAAATGAGTTTAACTCAAATTGGTGCAACCGTTAGAGATTTAGCTGGTAAGGCAAGACACAAAAAAATTACCCCTGCAGAAATGCAAGGAAGTACTTTTACAGTTTCTAATTTAGGTATGTTTGGTATCGATAACTTTACATCGATTATAAACCAACCAAACTCTGCTATTTTATCTGTAGGTGCTATTGTACAAAAACCAGTGGTTAAAGATGGTCAAATTGTTCTGGGTAATACCATGAATCTAACCTTAACTTGCGATCACAGAACTGTTGATGGTGCTGTAGGTGCGCAATTTTTACAAACCTTAAAAACATTTATAGAAAACCCTGTTACGATGTTAGCATAGTTTCCTATAAATTAAGTATAAACTAAAAATGCCTTGAGAATATCTCAAGGCATTTTTTATTTTATAGACTTTAAAAAATACTAAAGCTTAGTAGTTTTTACCTTAACTGATACAGTTACCTCTGCTCCATTTGCAGATACTTTTATTTCTGTATTTGCAGAATCTTGCATTCCTGTAACGGCATCAATTACAACAGCACCTGTTAATTTTCCTGTACCCATACCTGTTACATCTCCTGTTACATCCAAATAGACTTTACCATCACTAATTTTAGTAACCGTATATTTTGTATTCACTTTCATACCTTTCTGATTAACTTCGGTTGACCAAGTACTACCTACAGAAACTTTTTCCTCAGGATATTGAATACCTCCAGACTGTTTAGCAAAATCTTCCATTCCTGGAGTCATTGGCTCTACTTTTACGTCTAAAGACTCTCCTCTATTAGACATTTTAGTAACAATTAAAGCTTTTAACATAGGGTCAAACTGCTGCTTCACCATTTTC
>NZ_CBFHJT010000052.1:0-2447 GCF_965656025.1 Polaribacter sp. | reverse complement strand
GTCTTTTTCTGTAACAGACATGTTCATTTTTATTTTCATATCTACACCACCAGCAGCTCCCATATTTTGAGATTGCTCTAACTCTATCAAAAACTCATCTCCCACATTATAGTTGGCTCTTAATAAAACAGAATCTTGACAAAATGCACTCAATGAAGTTGTAAAAACAAATAATAATAACAATTTTTTCATGTATTTTAATTTTAATTTATAATGTGCTAATTTACTATTTTAAGCATAGTAAATTCTAAATTAAATGATAAAAATAGTTGATTAGAAGTAAATATAGAACGTCTATAAAAACAGGGGTTTTTACCCTTTACTTTCTCATAGAAAAAATTTAACTTCGCTAACTTCGTATATAACGAATTAAAACTCGGCCATATACGAAAATAAGTTGGCAACCATTACCAATCACACTCAAAAGGAATGACTGAAAAGGAAATTATAAAATATTTAGATTTAGTTTTTAAAGGTATAACAGATTTTAATGCTTTTTCTACTAACAATATTTTGTTTAAAATAATTAAACCGAATGACAAAGTTGAGAAAGAAAGAAATAGTTTTTTTGAAATAATAAAAGAAGTAGAAAGATTCGGAAAAAATAATGATTTATTCGAGCAAATTTCTACGCAAAACTGGTATAAATTAACTCCAAAAGGAAAGGAATTAAAATTATCTAGTTTAGGATTTATTAAGTTTACTAAAAAATCTAAACCTAAAAAGTTTGATTTATATAAAATAGTACCTATCATTTTGACAATTGTTTTTGGAATTTCAACTTTTTATTTTGCACTTGTAAACTATCGTTTGAAACTTCAAGAATCAAAAGTTCCTTCTTTAGAATTGAAAGTTGACTCTCTAAAAAAAGAGTTGAATCGTATAAATAATAAGCTGATTGAATATAAAGTAAACACATTAACAGATACATTAGAAACCAAAAAGGAATCTGATTGAATTTAAGTTTGGCGGAATAAAAAACGGTAGCCAACACCTTGTATAATTTATTGCTCATTTTTAGCTTATTTGCGAAAGTTCTCACGAACTTTCTTGTTCAGTTATTATTTATTAATTTAGTTGCTTAAAGGCGCAACAAACCATACAAAAACACGTTGGCAACAATCAAAAAGATAATAATAACCTATTGAAAAATATAGTATGAAAATGAGACAAATAACTCTACTAATTCTATCTCTGGCATTTTTAATGCTTGGATGTTTTCAAGAAAATAAGAAAATAAAAGATGTAGACATAACAGCCGCTGACATACTTGGAAATCCTGAGTATTTGGCATTTTCGTACGGAGGATATAGAGAAAACACAAGGGCGGTCGTGCCCACAATTAAGGAATTGAAAGATGATATGAAAATATTATCTGCAATGGGAATCAAATTAATAAGGACATACAACACTCAACAATTTGGACATACGGCTAATCTCTTGCAGGCGATTAAACAATTGAAAGACGAAGATCCAAGTTTTGAAATGTATGTGATGTTGGGTACCTGGATAGAATGTGAAGGTGCATGGTCTGCATCTGCCAATCATAATGCCGGAAATGTAGAAAATAATACTGCAGAGATAGAAGCTGCAGTAAAAATGGCCCAAACATACCCCGATATAGTGAAAATCATTGCCGTAGGAAATGAGGCGATGGTACAATGGGCAATCAACTACTTTGTCTATCCAAATGTCATTCTCAAATGGGTGGATTACCTCAAAGAATTGCGAAAAAAAGGTGAAATTCCAACTGGTATCTGGATTACGAGTTCTGATAACTATGAATCTTGGGGTGGAGGAGCAAAAAGTTATCAGACAGACGAGTTAGTAGCCTTGATAAAAGCAGTCGATTTTATATCACTCCACACCTATCCCTTTCATGATTCACATTACAATCCAACATTTTGGGGTGTGCCTGAAGAAGAGGAAGACCTACCAAAACTGAAACAAATTGAGGCTTCAATGCTTAGAGCCAAGAATTATGCTATTTCTCAATATCAAAGTGCTGTTGATTATATGAAAAGTCTTGGGATTGATAAGCCTATTCACATTGGTGAAACAGGATGGGCAACTATTGCAAGCTCCTCTTATGGAGTCACTGGTTCTAAGGCAGCAGATGAATACAAGGAGAAATTATATTATGAGCACATGAGGGATTGGACGAATGCTGCAGGTATGTCTTGTTTCTATTTTGAGGCTTTTGATGAACAATGGAAAGATCAAGGGAATGCCTTAGGATCAGAAAATCATTTTGGGTTGATCAACCTAAAAGGAGAGGCAAAATTCTCATTGTGGGAGATGGTAGACGAAGGTGCGTTTGATGAATTGACCCGAAACGGTTTACCTATAACAAAAACCTATGCTGGAGATATAGGCAAACTAATGAAAGATGTTCTTGCCCCGCCTTTAGAGAGCGAGATGGGATTGCTTGAAATTACTACCGTTAA
>NZ_CBFHJT010000051.1:17813-22174 GCF_965656025.1 Polaribacter sp. | reverse complement strand
TAATGTCATAGCCGAGTAGTACTAATAACCCATAGACTTATGTACGCTTCCCGCCGAAAGGCGGGAGACACTCTTTTAATTTTTTAATCTTACAATATTATTTTACCATATGTTAATTTATACAGTTGATTTATTTAACTGAAAAGCTTAGGGTGGTTATAGCATTGGGGCTCACCTCTTCCCATACCGAACAGAGAAGTTAAGCCCAATAGCGCCGATGGTACTGCATTTATGTGGGAGAGTAGGTCGCTGCCTTTCTTTATTACTGAAATAAGTTCAGTAACTTAAACCTCATATCTTTTGATATGAGGTTTTTTTTTACATCAAATTTTTCTTCTTTCTTATTGAGTAAGAGATTTTAAATGATATATAATATTTAGTTATTATGTTTATTGTCAATAATATTAAGGCAAAACCATACTGAAATAAAAAACTCATCAATAAAAATATTGATGAGTTTTGTCTTTTATGAATCTCTAATTGATTAGATAACTTTTTTTACATTGCTACTAAATCACCTGTAATGTCTTTAGATGGTAGTTCTGATTTACCCATTAAAAATAAATCTACTTGTCTTGCAGCTTCTCTACCTTCTGAAATAGCCCAAACAATTAAAGACTGACCGCGTCGCATATCTCCAGCAGTAAAAATATTTGGTACATTCGTTTGATATTTTCCATATTCTGCTTTGTAGTTAGACCTAGCATCTGTTTTAATACCTAACTTATTTGCTAGTGTACTTTCTGGTCCAGTAAAACCCAAAGCTAATAAAGCTAAATCACAAGGCCATATTTTTTCAGTGCCTTCAATTTCTATTAATTGAGGTCTTTGGCCAGGAACCATTTTCCATTCTACGTTAACTGTTTTTAATGCAGTTAATTTTCCGTTTTTGTCTTTTAAAAATTCTTTTGTGTTTATTAGCCAATTACGTTCTACACCTTCTTGATGAGAAGATGAAGTTTTTAGTTGTAATGGCCAATAAGGCCAAGGAGTTGTTGGAGAACGATGCCCTGGTGGTTTTGGCATTATTTCAAAATTTACTACAGATTTTGCTCCATGTCTGTTTGATGTTCCAATACAATCTGAACCAGTATCTCCACCACCAATTACAATTACATTTTTATCTGTAGCCATAATTTGGTCTTTTACTTCTTTACCAAATAAAACTTTTGTTTGTTGTGTTAGGAAATCCATTGCTTGTACAACGCCATCTGCATCTATTCCTGGAGTTGGTAAACTACGTCTTTCTGTAGCACCACCACAAAGTACAACAGCATCAAACGATTTTAAATCTTTAACATCGTAATTTATACCAACATTTACGTTTGTTTTAAAAACGATACCCTCTGCTTCTAAAATTTTTATTCTTCTATCTATAATCCCTTTTTCCATTTTGAAGTTTGGAATCCCATATCGTAATAAACCACCAACTTCATCATCTCTTTCGAAAACAGTAACAGTATGACCTGCTCTATTTAATTGTTGTGCAGCTGCTAAACCTGCAGGCCCTGAACCAACAACAGCAATAGTTTTTCCCGTTCTTGTTTTAGGAGGTTGTGGTTTTATCCATCCTTCTTTAAAAGCCCTTTCTACAATATTTTTTTCTATATTTTCTATTGATACAGGGTCTTCAATAATCCCTAAAACACATGATTTTTCACATGGTGCTGGACATAAACGACCTGTAAATTCAGGAAAATTATTTGTAGAATGTAAAATCCAAGATGCTTTTTTCCATTCACCTTGATGTACCATATGGTTAAAGTCTGGAATTAAGTTTCCTAATGGACATCCACTGTGACAGAAAGGAATACCACAATCCATACAACGTGAACCTTGTTTTTTTATCTCTTTTTCTGAAAGAGGAACTGTAAATTCTTTATAGTTTTTTACACGATCTTTTACAGATGTATATTTTTCATCTTGTCTTTCAAATTCTTTAAATCCTGTTACTTTTCCCATGACATTATGTTGTTGTTAATTCTTCTACCATTGGTTCCTCTGTTCTTAAACGCTCTAAAGCACGTTTATATTCAGTAGGCATTACTTTTACAAAGTTTTCTAAACTTTTTTTCCAATTGGTTATTAATTCTGTTCCTTTTTTACTGTCTGTATATAAAATGTGTTTTTCTATAATTGATTTTAATTCATCAGCTTCTTCTTGTGAAATTTCTTCGAACTCTATAGTTTCTTTATTACAAAGTCCGTTTGTAAATTTATTTTCTGGATCATATACATAGGCAATACCACCACTCATACCTGCAGCGAAATTACGACCTGTTTTTCCTAATACGATTACTTTACCACCAGTCATATATTCACAACAATGATCTCCAACACCTTCTACAACTGCAGTTGCACCTGAATTACGAACAGCAAAACGCTCTCCTGCAATACCGTTAATATATGCTTGACCATCTACAGCACCAAATAAACATACATTACCAACAATGATATTATTTTCTGCTATAAAGTCTGCTTTCTCTGGTTTTTTTACAATTAATTTTGCTCCAGATAATCCTTTACCTAAATAATCGTTTGTATTACCGTCTAAGGTAAAAGTTAGTCCGTGAGCACCAAAAGCACCAAAACTTTGACCAGCTGAACCTGTAAAATTGATGTTTAAAGTATCTTCAGGTAAACCTAAATGACCATAAATTTTAGAAATTTCATTACTAACAATTGCACCCACAGTTCTGTTTGTATTTTTAATAGGATAATTTAAATTCATTTTTTCTTTACGATACATCGCTCTGTGTGAGTCTTTTAATATTGTAAAGTCTAAAACATCATCTAAATTATGATCTTGTTTTTCTGTATTACTAACTGTCATTTTTCTATATGAAGAAGGTCTGTGTAATATGCTTGATAAATCTAAACCTTTTGCTTTGTAATGCTTAATTGCATTATTAGCATTTATTTTGTGTGTTTGACCTACCATTTCAGCGAGTGTTCTAAAACCTAACTGTGCCATTATTTTTCTTAATTCTTCAGCAATGTAGTAGAAGAAGTTGATAACGTGCTCTGGTGTACCTTTAAAGTTTTTACGCAACTCTTTATCTTGAGTAGCAATACCAACGGGACATGTATTTAAATGACATTTACGCATCATAATACAACCTGAAGCCACTAGAGGTGCGGTTGCAAAACCAAATTCTTCAGCACCTAATAAAGCTGCAATTGCAACATCTCTACCTGTTTTTAATTGGCCATCACATTCTACAACTATTCTACTTCTTAGATTATTTAAAACTAGTGTTTGTTGTGCTTCTGCTAAACCAAGTTCCCAAGGTAAACCTGCGTGTTTTAGAGAGGTTAGAGGAGAAGCTCCTGTACCACCATCGTAACCAGAAATTAAGACTACATCTGCTTTTGCTTTGGCAACACCAGCAGCAATTGTACCTACACCCACTTCTGAAACTAGTTTTACATTAATTCTAGCTTCGCGATTTGCATTTTTTAAATCGAAAATTAGCTGTGCTAAATCTTCAATTGAATAAATATCGTGATGCGGCGGCGGAGAAATTAAACCAACAAAGGGTGTAGAGTTACGTGCATTTGCAATCCAAGGTAAAACTTTGTAGCCAGGTAATTGACCACCTTCACCAGGTTTTGCACCTTGTGCCATTTTAATTTGAATTTCTCTGGCATTTGTTAAATAATGAGAAGTAACTCCAAATCTACCAGATGCAACTTGTTTTATGGCAGAGTTTCTACTATCTCCATTAATATCTTTTTGAAATCTTTTTCTATCTTCACCACCTTCACCAGAATTCGATTTTCCACCAATTCTGTTCATAGCAATGGCTAAATTTTCATGTGCTTCTCTAGAAATTGACCCATAAGACATTGCACCCGTTTTAAAACGTTTTACAATTTCTGTCCAAGGCTCTACCTCTTCTAAAGGAATAGGATCTAAATTATCAAACTGAAACAAACCACGAATGGTCATTAAATTTTCAGCTTGTTCGTTTATGGCTTTCGAATATACATCATAACTTGCTTGATCGCTTAAACGCACAGCTTGTTGTAGTTTAGAAACTGTCGTTGGATTAAATAAATGACGCTCGCCATTTCTTCTCCATCTATAATCACCACCAATGTTTAGGCCTAAATTTTTATCAATTTGATTATCTGGATACGCTTGTTTGTATCTATTCGAAATTTCTTTTTCAATTTCGTATAAACCAATACCTTCTATTCTTGAGGCTGTATATGGGAAATATTTTTCTACAAATTGAGAATTGAAACCAACTATTTCGAAAATTTGAGAACCTCTGTAAGAATGTAAGGTAGAGATTCCTATTTTGTTCATCACCTTTAACAGACCTTTACCAATAGCTTTGTTGAAGTTATCAACC
>NZ_CBFHJT010000051.1:0-17715 GCF_965656025.1 Polaribacter sp. | reverse complement strand
CGCTTTTTGTTCGTCCATGTCTGTAATAAAACCTTCTTTTACCTGCATTCTAATGATTTCATTTACCATATAAGGATTGATGGCACTTGCACCATAACCAAATAAAGTTGCAAAATGATGTGGTTCTCTTGGTTCTGCAGATTCAATTATAATATCGAAATAAGAACGTTTTCTTAATCTGTTTAATTGATGATTTACAAAAGAACAAGCTAAAAGCGCAGGAATCGGTGCAAATTCTTGATTAACACCTCTATCTGAAAGAATAATGATATTATTTTTATTCTGAATGGCTTTTTCTACTTGTAAAATTATATTATCTAAAGCGTCTTCTAATCCGTTTAAACCTTGATTTTTAGGATATAAAATTTGAATTGTTTCAGCTTTGAAACCATCAATATCTATACTTCTAATTTTTTCTAAATCGGCATTAGAAATTACAGGATTTTGAATTCTTAATTTACGACACTGTCTTTCTGTGATGCTAAAGATGTTTCTATCTTTCCCTAAATTTAAACTGATGTCTGTAACAATTTCCTCGCGAATACCATCTAAAGGTGGATTTGTAACTTGTGCAAATAGTTGTTTAAAATAGTTGGAAATTAATTGAGGTCTGTCTGATAAAACTGCTAAAGGAGTATCAATACCCATAGAGCCTAAAGCTTCTTTACCTACCTGTGCCATTGGTGTAATTACTTCTTGAATATCTTCAAATGTGTAATTAAATAAACGTTGGCGTGTTTTAATATCTATGGTTTCTATTGGGCAAGTATCACCTGTATAAGGTACATCTTTTAAATGCAAACGTGTTTTGTCTAACCATTCTTGGTAAGGTCTTTCTAAAACAATTTTTGCTTTTATTTCTTCGTCTTCTATAATTCTACCTTCATTCATATCTACCAAGAACATTTTTCCCGGTTCTAATCTACCATGTCTTTTTACATCTTCTGGAGCAATATCTACCACACCAATTTCTGATGACATAATTAATTTACCACTTTTGGTAACTGTATATCTAGAAGGTCTTAATCCATTTCTATCTAATAAAGCACCAATATAATCTCCATCTGTAAATGGTACAGATGCTGGTCCATCCCAAGGTTCCATTATACAAGCATTATATTCGTAAAACGCTTTACGTTCTTTAGACATCGTTGCATGTTTTTCCCAAGCTTCAGGAATCATCATCATCATAATTTCTGGTAATGAACGACCTGTATGTGTTAATAATTCTACAACCATATCCATAGATGCAGAATCGGATTTTCCTGGTAAAATGATTGGAAATAATTTTTCTATTTGAGGTCCAAAAACATCACTTTTCATGATTTCTTCACGAACTCGCATCCTACTAACATTACCACGTAAGGTGTTTATTTCTCCATTTTGACACATAAATCTAAATGGTTGTGCAAGTTCCCAAGTTGGCATTGTGTTGGTAGAAAAACGTTGGTGCACTAACGCCAAACGTGTAACCAAATCTATTTCTTGAAGGTCTTTATAATATGGGCCAATATCTTCTGGCATAATAATACCTTTATAGATAATGGTTGTATTAGATAAACTGGAAACGTAGAAATATTTGCTTTCTGAAATTTTAGAATTTATAATTTCGTGTTCTGCTATTTTACGAGCTGCATATAGTTTAGCTTTAAATGTAGCTTCATCTATATCTTCTTTTTTTCCAATAAAAAGTTGTTCTGTATTTGGTTCTGAAGCCAAAGCAATAGGACCCAATTGAGAAGAATCTACAGGAACTTTTCTCCAGCCTAAAATAGAAAGGCCTTGATTTTCTATTTCATTTTCAAATGTTTTTTTACAAAAATTATATTGATTTTCTACTTTAGGTAAAAAGACCATACCTACTGCATATTCTCTTTGTTCTGGTATAGTAAAATCGCATACTCTTTTAAAATATTCATGAGGAATATCTATTAACAAACCAGCACCATCTCCTGTTTTACCATCAGAGCTTACACCTCCTCTATGTTCTAGTTTTACTAGAATTTCTAGAGCATCATGTATAATTTGATTTGTCTTGTCTCCATTTAAATTACAGATAAATCCTGCACCGCAATTTTCGTGTTCAAACTCTGGTAAATATAAGCCTTGTTTCTCCATATTGTAATAAATTATACTTACAAAGCTATGTATTTTGTTGAATATAATTCAGGGTTTACCCTTTTTTGATGTAATTTTTATGATGAAAGTAAAAAAATGTTATAAATAATTAAGTAATAATAATTTAATCATTTTTTTTTGAGAAAATGATAATAAATAGAAATACCTGCAAATTAAAAAAAATTGCAGGTATAAAATTTAAGAACTTATTAGTTTTAGTGTTCGTTTAAACGAAAGTCTGAATATGCATCCATACCATGTTCATGAACATCTAATCCTTCTAACTCTTCTTTTTCAGAAACTCTTATCCCTACAGTTTTCTTCAGTGTAAATATGATTAAGAAAGATGATAACAAGCAGAAACCAGCATAACATGCTACACCTGTTAACTGAATTAAGAAACTGTGTTCTGGGTTTGTAGAAAATATACCTACAGCTAAAGTACCCCAAATACCACAAATTAAGTGTACAGCAATTGCACCCACAGGATCATCTAATTTAATAGCATCTACAAATGCAACAGCAAAAACAATAATAACACCAGCTATTGCTCCAATAATAATTGCACTCTCAGGAGTCATTACATCTGCACCAGCAGTAATACCTACCAAACCACCTAATATTCCGTTTAAAAACATGGTAAGATCTAGGTTTTTATATTTTATAAATGAAACCATTGCAGCAACAACACCACCTGCAGCTGCAGCTAAACAAGTTGTAACTAAAGTTAATGATGTTAACTCTGGGTCTGCAGATAAAACTGAACCACCATTAAAACCAAACCAACCTAACCAAAGTATTAAAACACCTGCAGTTGCTAAAGGTATGTTATGTCCTGGAATTGCTTGTGGTTTCCCATTTTTAAATTTTCCAATTCTTGGGCCTAACAACCAAACAGCAACTAATGCTGCCCAACCACCAACAGAATGAACTAATGTAGAACCTGCAAAATCATAAAAACCCATTTGGTCTAAGAAACCACCACCCCATTTCCATGAGCCAGCAATTGGATAAATAAGACCAACATAGATTATTGTAAAAATCATAAAAGGACCAATTTTCATTCTTTCTGCTACAGCACCAGATACAATTGTTGCAGCTGTTGCAGCAAACATTCCTTGAAAAAGAAAGTCTGTCCACCAAGTATAACCACCATCTGCATATTCTGACGTCATTCCGTTTTCTGGTGCAGAGATACCAAAACCTGCAAAATCTATAACTCCTGCAGAACCATCTGCAAAACCTGGGTACATTAAATTAAAACCACCTATGTAATACAGTAATAAACCAACTGTTATAATGAATATGTTTTTAAATAAGATATTGATTGTGTTTTTCTGCCTAGTTAAACCAATTTCTAAAAAAGCAAAGCCTGTATGCATAAAGAAAACTAGCGCTGTACAGATCATCATCCATACGTTGTTTGTTGTAAGTAATTCCATATTTTTTTATTTTGATTTTTTCTTTAAAGTTTCACCACCTTTTTCTCCAGTTCTAATTCTATATGCTTCAGTAATATCTGAAACAAATATTTTACCATCTCCAACATCTCCAGTAGCAGCAGATTTTAATAAGGCATCTACTGTAATTTTTTCAAAATCATCATTTACTACTATAGATAGATATCTTCTTTGAATATCGCTAGTGCTATAACTTACGCCTCTATAAACATGCGCTTCTTTTTCGTTACCAAGACCTGTTACATCCCAATACGAAAAAAAGTTAACATCTACATTATGCAGTGCTTCTTTTACTTCCGAAAATTTTGATTTTCGAATAATTGCTTCAATTTTTTTCATGATAAAAATTAATTAGTTTTTGTTAATGTCTCGCAAAATAAAAAAAAATATATGTGCCTTATTTTGAGTGAATTCCATTATCTATATTTTTTAAGGGTTATATTTTTTTTTCTGTAAAAATTGAAGATTAATTTTGTAGTATAAAAAAAACACACAGTTTAAACTGTGTGTTTTTTAAATATTTAATAAAAATTTAAAATCTTTAATTATTTATCATCCTCATATTCTCTAACTCTTTTTCCTGGATAAGCAATTGAACCATGTTCAGAGATATCTAAACCTTCTATTTCTACTTCTTTAGATACACGAAGTCCCATAGTAGCTTTTAAGATTCCTAATACTATAAAAGATAAGGCAACAGCCCATGCAGCATAAGCTAAAACTCCAATTGCTTGAGCTCCTAATTGTGCAGCTCCACCACCATTGAATAAACCAATTGCAGTATCACCATCTACACCCCAAAGACCAATTACTAAAGTACCCCATGCACCTGCTACACCATGAACAGAAGCAGCACCAATTGCATCATCAATTTTTAATTTCTTTTCTATAAATTCAATTGAGAATACTACAATAATACCACCAATTAAACCAGCTAATACAGCACCACCAGCAGTCATGTTTCCACAACCAGCAGTAATACTAACTAAACCAGCTAAACAACCATTTAAAGTTTGAGATAAGTTTGGTTTACCATACCAAATCCAAGTTGTAATTAAAGCTCCTAATCCACCAGCTGCAGCAGCTAAGTTTGTAATTAAAACTACTGTAGAAGCACCAGTTGCATCAGCACCACCCCAAGCTAATTGAGATCCACCATTAAAACCAAACCATCCAAACCATAGGATAAATACACCTAATGTTGCTAATATTTGGTTGTGACCAGGTATAGGAAATACTTTACCATCTACATATTTTCCAATTCTAGGACCTACCATAAATGCAGCTACTAATGCAGCCCATCCACCTACAGAGTGTACAATTGAAGAACCTGCAAAATCAATAAATTCAGCTGGCATAATACCTTCAGTATCATTTAACCAACCACCATTCCATTCCCATCCTCCAGAGATTGGGTAGATAATTGCAGTCATAACTAAAGAAAATATAATGTAAGTTGTATATTTTGTTCTACCTGCTATTGCTCCAGATACAATTGTTGCTGTTGTTGCAGCAAACATTGTTTGGAAGAATAAATCAGCTCCTTCTCCTTGGAATAATCCACTCCAGAAGAACCATCCATTAGATGTGTCTCCATACATTAAAGAGTATCCAACCAACCAGAAAGTAATTGAACCAACACAAATATCTAGCAAGTTTTTCATTGCTATGTTAACTGCGTTTTTAGATCTTGTCATACCAGATTCTACTAATGTAAATCCTGCTTGCATTAAGAAAACTAAGATACCTGCAATAAGCATCCAAAGCATTCCCATATCCCCATTTACTTGCTCTAAAACTTTAGCAGCTTCAGTTGCTGGGGCATCTTGAAATAATGTTAAAAATAAACTCATGTTATATAATTTTAGTTAGTAATAGTTTTTTTCTTAGAAAGAGTAAACTGCTGCTAGAGCAAAAGAGCTTAATGCTTTGTCTCCCATAAAATTCGCTGAAGCATCAGAGCTAGAATCTAATCTTAATTCTGGAATAATTGTTAAAGATCCTAAACTATAGTTTCCTGTTAAAGTAGCAGCAAATACACTTGAATCAGCTACACCAGTTCCTATTGCTCCAAAAGCTCCATCTTCTTTAAAATATTCTGTTCTTAAACCAATTTTAAAAGTTTCTGATGTTGCAAATTGTGGGTATAAAGCAAATCCATAAAAATCTGGAGCATCTTTCGCTTTAAAGTAAGCAGCATTGATTCCTAAAAAGAATGAATCAGATAAATCGAAACCACCTGTATAGTCAATTTCATAAGAATCTGGGTTTAATAAATAGTTAAAGTACTGTCCTGAGTAACCATACTGAAGACCAAGAGAATATTTACCTGTTGGGTTAAATTCTGTAGCGTCTGTTGGATTCATAAGAGCAATCATTAAAGAAGACTTTTCAGATATAGCAATATCTGCTTTAATACCTGTATGGCTAAATGGACCATAAGAGAATAAATATGATGTACTATAGTTAAAGTTTGCAGTTGGAGAAATAACCTCATACCCTAAAAATGTATTAAAGTTACCCATTGTTAATGTTACTTTCTCACTTACATTCCAATATGCGTATAATTGGTTTACAATTTGAGAACTTCCAACAGGAGATCCAAATACAGCATCTACCCCTCTAGGACCATATACCATATCAGCTACAAAACCTACTTTTTCGCCTTCGTAACCAGCAATAACATTAATCATACCTAAAGCAAAACCAGGTTGGTTTGCAAAAGAGCTTCCGGGTGCAGTGTCAAAATTACCACCGCTAATGTTACCTCTAAAATAAGTGTCTATACTACCACTTAAAGTAAATTTTGCTTCTTTTTCTTGTCCAGTTACTATTAAACTACTTGCTAATAATAAAGTAAAAATTAATTTTTTCATGTTGATGTTCTTTTTGTGTTTGTTAATTATTTGTTAATGAACTCGGGTCAAATGTATATATTAAATTTAAACTGACAAGGGGTGGTGTTTTCAAAAACGTTATAATTTTAACACTACCCCTCAAAAAAAAGGGGGTTAAATTGAGATAACTATATTTTTTTGTTATTGAAAGGTATAAAATATTAGGTTCGTAAAAATGAGGTGTAATATTTTGAGATATTCATAAAAATGCACTTTTTGTAAAAAAAAATGCAATTATTGTATTTTTGTACCTATGAAATATTCATTTTCTTACATAGTTTCTTTGCAATTTCTTGGTTTTCGTTTTTCTGGATGGCAAAAACAAAAAAATGCCAAAACCCTGCATGATATGGTAGATAAAACACTATCTTTTGTGTTAGTAGATGGTTATTATAAGACAATAGGTGTCGGTAGAACAGATGCTAAAGTGTCTGCAAATAGTTATTTTTTTCAGCTTTTTGTTAATGAGAAGATTGACGAAGCGAACTTTTTAGAGTCTTTAAACTCTAATTTTTCTCCAGATTTTAGGGCAATTGCAATACATAAAGTCGCTACAAGTTTTAATATTATAAACGTTTCTAAGATTAAGGAGTATCACTATTATTTTTCTTTTGGTGAAAAAAATCATCCTTTTGCAGCCCCTTTTTTGGTAAATATCGATGTTAATTTAGATATTGAGTTAATGAAAATAGGAGCGAAACTTTTTGAAGGCGAACATTTTTTTAATAAATATTGTACAAAGCCTTCTGAGAAGACTGTTTTTAAAAGAACTATCGATTCTTGTGAGATTGTTACAAATGATATTTTGATTGCAAATTTTTTTCCAAAACAATCTTATATATTAAAGGTTAGGGGTAAAGGGTTTTTGAGGTATCAAATAAGGCTAATGATGGCTACTTTGATACAGTTGGGAAAAGGAAATTTAGATTTAAAATTCATAGAGCGTTCCTTAAAAGAAGATAATGATGGTACTTTTTTAAGAAATATTGCACCTGCCTCTGGTTTACAACTCTATAATATTGAGTTAGAACTGAAGTAAATTTATAATTGCGCAAAGGATTGAAGAATTTGTTTGAGCTCTCACGCTTTTGGGCGGGAAGCGAGTTCTGAAAGCCTGACCTGAAAGGTTGCCCCAAAAAAAATCCACCTAAAAAGATGGATTTCTATATTATTATTTAAAGAATTGCTTATCCTTTGATGACTCCTCTAGAAATTACAATTTTTTGTATTTCAGATGTTCCTTCGTAAATCTGTGTAATTTTTGCATCTCTCATTAAGCGTTCTACGTGATATTCTTTAACAAAACCATTACCACCATGTATTTGTACAGCTTCTACAGTTTGTTCCATAGCAACTTTACTTGCGTATAATTTTGCCATTGCAGAAGACATGTCGTAATTTTTATCTTGGTCTTTTTCCCAAGCAGCTTTCATAACCAACATTCTTGCAGCTTCAATTTCTGTATACATGTCTGCTAATTTAAAAGCAATTGCTTGATGGTTGCAAATTTCTGTTCCAAACGCTTTACGTTCTTTAGAATATTTTAACGCCAATTCATAAGCGCCAGAAGCAATACCCAAAGCTTGTGCAGCAATACCGATTCTACCTCCAGAAAGTGTTTTCATGGCAAATTTAAAGCCAAAACCATCATCACCAATTCTGTTTTCTTTGGGCACTTTAACATCGTTAAATTGTAATGTATGGGTGTCTGAACCACGGATGCCTAATTTGTCCTCTTTTGGGCCAATATGGAAACCTTCCATACCTTTTTCAACAATAAAAGCATTAATGCCTTTATGACCTTTTTCTCTGTCTGTTTGTGCAATTACAAGGTATACATCTGAACGACCACCATTCGTAATCCAGTTTTTTGTTCCGTTGATTAAATAATAGTCACCTTTATCTATGGCGGTTGTTGCTTGTGATGTTGCGTCTGAGCCAGCTTCTGGTTCACTTAAGCAAAAAGCACCTATTTGTTCTCCAGTTGCTAATTTGGTTAAGTATTTTTGTTTTTGTTCTTCTGTGCCATAGGTTTGTAGCCCGTAACAAACTAATGAATTGTTAACAGAAACCATTACAGAAGCAGAGGCGTCTATTTTAGAAAGTTCTTCCATAACTAAAACATAAGAAATGGTGTCCATGCCACTTCCACCGTATTTTGGGTCTACCATAATACCCATAAAACCAAGTTCTCCCATTTTTTTTACTAATTCTTGAGGGAATTCTTGTTTGTTGTCTCTTTCTATAACTCCAGGTAATAATTCTGTTTGCGCAAAGTCTTTTGCAGCATCGCGAATCATGATGTGTTCTTCTGTTAAACTAAAATCCATTTTATGTATATTATTATATTCGTAATTTAAGACTGTAAAGATATCGATTTCGTAACATATTTTCAATAGAGTTTTGTTATTTTTACAAATATGAATAAAAAACATATTTTTGTTGTAGGTCTAATGTCTGGTACGTCTTTAGATGGGGTAGATTTGGCTTATGTTAAATTTCAAGAAAATAATTACTCCGACTTCGAAATTCTGTTTGCAGAAACGATACCATATTCTAAAGAATGGAAACAATTATTGCAAAATGCCATTCAGTTTTCTGAAAAGCAATTAGAAGAATTAGATATTACTTATGGACAGTTTTTAGGTAAAATAGTGAATAATTTTATTTCTAATTATAAAATTGATCAAGTAGATTTTATTGCTTCACATGGCCATACCATATTGCATCAGCCAGCAAAAGGTATTACGTTACAAGTAGGAAATGGTGCGCAAATAGCAAAAATTACACAGCAGAAAGTAGTTTGCGATTTTAGAACTCAAGATGTAAAGTTGGGTGGGCAAGGAGCGCCTTTGGTGCCAATAGGAGATGAGTTGCTGTTTTCTGAATATGATTACTGTATTAATTTAGGTGGATTTGCTAATATTTCTTTTAAAAAAGAAGGACAGAGAATTGCTTATGACATTTGTCCTGTTAATATTGTTTTAAATGCCTATGTAAATAAATTAGGTTTAGATTATGATGATGCTGGTAAAATCGCAGGTTCAGGGTCAGTGAATCATCAACTTTTAGAAAAACTCAATGCTTTGCCATTTTATGAAAATTTACCACCAAAATCGCTCGGTCTAGAGTGGGTTAAAAAAGAGGTTTTTCCGCTGATTGACACTTATGAAAAAGATGTATCAAATATTCTAAGCACTTTTGTAGCACATGTAGCTTATCAAATTGGGGGAATTATTAAAAACAGTAAAGCTGTTTTATTTACAGGTGGTGGAGTTTTTAATACTTTTTTAATTCGTGAAATAGAAAAAAATGCGAATATTAAAATTACGTTAAAAAGCACCCTTTTAATTAATTATAAAGAAGCATTGATTTTTGCTTTTTTGGGGTTGTTAAGAGTTGATAATCAGATAAATTGTTTGCAGTCTGTTACGGGTGCTCGAAAAAATCATTCTTCTGGAGTAATTTTTACACCTTAGTTTTTAAATTAAATTATTTGAACAATCATTTTTTTACAGTAAGTTTGTAGATAACACGTGCAAGTATTAATAATTTAAAATTTTTAATAAAAATGAATCAACTTTAACTATTCAGTTTTCAAGAATTAAAATTGCTGAAAATAAGTTTAAAATAGTTGAAATTACGAAAATTTAAAAATGAAAGAATTATTAAAAAAATACGAAGAAAAACAACCAGAAATTGTTTTTCATTGGAAAGATAAAGAAACTGATGCAGAAGGTTGGACTGTTATAAACTCTTTAAGAGGAGGTGCTGCTGGAGGAGGAACAAGGATGAGAAAAGGCTTAGATATGAATGAGGTTTTATCTTTAGCCAAAACAATGGAAGTGAAATTTACGGTTTCTGGACCTGCAATTGGTGGTGCAAAATCAGGTATTAATTTCGATCCAAACGACCCCAGAAAAAGAGGGGTTTTAGAACGTTGGTATAAAGCAGTAACACCCCTTTTAAAACATTATTATGGTACTGGTGGTGATTTAAATGTAGATGCTGATAAAGATGTAATTCCTATTACAGAAAGTTGTGGGGTTTGGCATCCGCAAGAAGGCATTTTTAACGGGCATTTTAAACCTACAGAAGCAGATAAAATTAATAGAATCGGGCAATTGCGTTTGGGCGTAATTAAAGTGATAGAAAACAAATACTTTTCTCCAGATTTATCTAGAAAATATACAGTTGCAGATATGTTGACTGGTTATGGGGTAGCAGAAGCAGTGAAACATTTTTATGGTATTTATGGTGGCAATATTGTTGGTAAAAGAGCTATTGTTCAAGGTTTTGGTAATGTTGGTTCTGCAGCAGCATATTATTTAACGCAATTAGGAGCAAAGGTTGTCGGAATTATCGATAGAGATGGAGGTTTGATAAATAATGAAGGTTTTAGTCTAGAAGAAATGACCAATTTATTTTTATCTAAGGATGGTAATAAACTTAGTTCTAAGAATATGATTCCTTTTGATGAAATAAATCAACAAATTTGGAATTTACCGGCAGAAATTTTTATTCCTGCAGCAGCCTCAAGACTGGTTTCTAAAGAACAAGTTCAGCAAATGATAGATACAGGTTTAGAGGTAATATCTCCAGGAGCCAATGTGCCATTTGCAGACAAAGAAATATTTTTCGGACCTATAATGGAGTTTACAGACAATCAAGTAAGTTTGTTGCCAGATTTCATTTCTAATTGTGGTATTGCAAGAGTTTTTGCTTATTTAATGGAGTCAAAAAAAGCGTTACCTATGCAAGACAAGGCAATTTTTGATGATACCTCAAATACCATAAAAAAAGCGTTGCAAAAAGCATTTAATAAAAGTGCATCAAAAACAAAAATTTGCTCAACAGCATTTGAAATAGCATTAAAACAATTAATATAAACTAACTAAATTAAAGACATGGAATCAATTATTATTATCGTATTTGTAATGGGGTATTTAGCCATTACATTAGAGCACAATTTAAAGCTAGACAAACTAATTCCGGCTTTAATAATGATGGCTGTTTGTTGGGCTTTGGTTGCATTAGGTATCGATAATTTTTCTAATTGGTTCGATTCTGCAAATCATGGTTTGGTAGATGGTTTCGCTTCTATGGTGCATGATGATAAATTACACTTGGTAGAAGAAACTTTATTGCATCACTTAGGTAAAACAGCCGAAATTTTAGTATTTCTATTAGGTGCTATGACAATTGTAGAAATTATTGATTATTTCGATGGTTTTTCAACCATAAAAGGGTATGTAAATTTTAAATCTAAAAAGAACTTATTGTGGATGTTTTCTATTTTGGCGTTTGTATTATCTGCGATTATAGATAACTTAACAGCAACTATTGTTTTAATTTCGATACTTCAAAAAATTGTAAAAACTAGAGACGATAGGATTTGGTTTGCAGGTTTAATTATTATTGCTGCAAATGCTGGTGGTGCATTTTCACCAATTGGAGATGTGACAACAACCATGTTATGGATTGGAGATAAAGTAAGTACAGGTATGTTATTTACCTATTTATTTATACCATCCTTGTTATGTATGGTAGTGCCAAGTTTTATAGCAACATTTTTACCAGCCTTTAAAGGAGAAATAGATTTTGATGAAAATGAAGTGGAAAAGCCAAAGAGTCCACACAGTGCAAGAATGTTATATTTAGGTTTAGGCGCTATTTTATTTGTGCCAGTTTTTAAAACAGTAACTCATTTACCACCTTATGTTGGTATGATGTTGTCTTTAGGTATTGTAGCAACTTTTGCGGAAATTTATAGTAATTCTAAATTTTCAATCTCTAGTGTTGAAGGTGAAGAGGCAGAAGAACACGAAATGGGTGCGCATCACAGTCCTGTACATGCATCATTATCAAAAATTGAAATGCCTAGTATTTTATTTTTCTTAGGTATTTTAATGGCGGTGGCTGCTTTAGAATCTTTAGGTATTCTATTTAATTTTGCAGATAGTTTAAAAGAAGGTATACCATTAATTGGTACAGAATTGTCTGGTACAGGTGTGTCTGATTTAGTAGTAATTTTACTAGGTATTGGTTCTGCAGTAATAGATAATGTACCTTTAGTAGCTGCAAGTTTAGGTATGTTTTCAGAAGGTTTAGATGATCCATTATGGCATTTTATAGCATTTTCTGCAGGTACAGGTGGCTCTATGCTAATTATTGGGTCTGCTGCAGGTGTTGTAGCAATGGGTATGGAAAAAATAGACTTTTTCTGGTATTTGAAAAAAATATCTTGGTTAGCGTTGATTGGTTTTTTAATTGGCTCAATATCATTCGTAATATTAAGAATATTTATTTAGTCATAGAAAAACATAAAAAAATGTCATTTTGTAGTTTTACAGAATGACATTTTTTTTATAATAAAAACTAGTATTTTTTAAAACAAACAATTTAAAAATAGAAATTTCGTTAGTAAATTAGAAACAAAAAAAATAATAGTAAATGTTATCAATTTTTCAAGAAAATAAAGAAATTTTAGAAGATGTAGTTTCCGAAGAAAAAACACTTTCTATCTATAAGTTAATTATGGATGGTGGTTTAGGAGGGCAAATAATTATAGCCATCCTTTTTGTACTTTTAGCAGTAGCAATTTACATTTACTTTGAACGTTTTTTTGCTATAAGAGCAGCCTCTAAAGTAGATAAGAATTTTATGAACCAGATTAGAGATTATGTTTCTAACGGAAAATTAGAATCTGCAGATGCTCTTTGTAAAAGTAAAAACACACCAACAGCAAGGTTGATAGGAAAAGGAATTTCGAGAATTGGAAAGCCTCTAGAAGATATCAATACAGCTATAGAAACTGCAGGTAAATTAGAGGTATATCAACTAGAAAAAAATGTAAGTGTTTTGGCAACTATTGCAGGAGCTGCACCAATGATTGGTTTTTTAGGAACCGTAATTGGTATGATTGTTGCCATACATGAAATAGCAAATGCAGGTGGGCAAATAGATATTAAAATGCTTTCAGACGGTTTGTATACAGCTATGACTACTACAGTTGCTGGTCTAATAGTTGGTATTATTGCATACATAACCTACAATCATTTAGTGGTTAGAACCGATAAAGTAGTCTATCAAATGGAAGCAAAATCGGTAGAATTTTTAGATCTGTTAAACGAACCTGTATAAAAACAAATTTAAAAATTAAAGAATTAAAATATTCAAGTAAGTTTTTTATTTTTTTAATTTTTCAATCTTTAAATAATTTAGATGAATTTACGCGGAAGAAATAAAGTTGATCCCTCATTTAATATGTCTTCTATGACAGACATCGTTTTTTTATTACTCATATTTTTTATGTTAACTTCCACTTTAGTAACAGTAAGTGCAATAGACGTGTTACTGCCAAAAGCAGGAGGTAAAACAGAAAACAACAAATCTGTTGCTGTAACAATTACCAATAAATCGCTTTTTTATATCGACAAAACAAAAGTGAGTTCCTCTAAATTAGAAAGCGAAATATTAAAAAGTGTGGGCACAGACAAACTAAAAACCATTGTTATTAGAGGCGATAAAGATGTGCCTTATAAAAACGTAATGAAAGTTATAGACATTGCCAATAAAAACAAATTAAAAATGATTTTAGCTGTAAAAGGAAAATAATTTTTTGGGCGTTTTAACGGGCTTTTCGCACTCGCTTTTTTTCAGAAAAAGAAAAAAGAGCTCAAACAAATGCTTCAATCCCTAACGCAAAGGCAAGTTTAAAAACAAATTGAAATACATTTACAAAAAGACTATTTAATTAAGAAAGTGAAAATATTAAGTACAAATCATCAACAAAAATCAGCAGTAATCACAACAATTATTTTGTTATTACTAATTTTTGGTGTCTTAAATTACGGAATGACATATTTAGATCCGTCAGAAGAATATGGTTTGGCAATAAATTTTGGAGATTCTAATGTGGGTAGTGGGGAGCCTGTTGTAAATTCAAAAAAAACAACCTCCAAAGAAGTTGTAAAAAAAGAAGAAGTTGCAGAGGAAGTTAAAGAAACTCCAAAAGAAGTCATAAAAGAAGATATTATTACAGACGATACTTCAAAAGACGTCCCTGTTGTAGAAGAGGTAAAAGAAAAAAAGAAAGAACCTGTAAAAGAAATTGTCAAAAAAGAACTAAAACCCATTGAGAAACCAAAGCCAAAACCTTCTAAAGAAACTACAGATGCTTTAAATAAATTGTTAAATGGAAATACTAATACAGGCAAGCCAAAAGGAGAAGGAGATGATACACTTGAAGGATTAAAAGGTAAAAAAGGTGGAGATGCTAACTCTTCTAAATACTATGGTAATACAGGTAGTGGTTCAGGTGGAGATTATAATTTAGCAGGTAGAAAAGCATTGTCTAAACCCAAAGAACAACCAGATTGTCAGGAAGAAGGTACTGTTGTGGTTAGAATCACAGTTAATAAAAATGGCGAAGTCATAAAAGCAGAACCAGGAGCAAAAGGTTCTACCAATACAGCACCTTGTTTGTTAAAGCCTGCAAAAGAAGCAGCATTAAAAACCAAATGGAATTCAGATAATAATGCACCAACTTTTCAAGTAGGAACTATTATTTATAAATTTTCTTTATCTAAATAATCACGTATTTTAACATCTTCAAAGTAACTTTGAGCGCAGTTAAAAGGTTTTACAATTTATTCATGACATATAAAGAAACGTTAGATTGGATGTTTTCTCAGTTACCAATGTATCAAAGAGAAGGCAAAACAGCATTTAAAAAAGATTTATCAAATACAATCGCTTTTTCAAAGGAATTAGATTTTCCAGAGAAGAAGTTTAAATCCATTCATGTTGGAGGTACAAATGGAAAAGGTTCTACAAGTCATATGTTGGCTTCAATTTTACAGGAAGCAGGTTATAAAGTAGGTTTGTATACATCACCACATTTAAAAAATTTCACAGAACGTATTCGAATAAATGGGGAAGAAATTCCAAAGAAAAACGTAACTTCTTTCATTAATAAGCACAAAGATTTTTTAGAAAAACAAAAACTGTCTTTTTTTGAAATGACAGTAGGATTAGCTTTTGATTATTTCGCAAACGAGCATTTAGATATAGCAGTTGTAGAGGTTGGTTTAGGGGGTAGATTAGATTCTACAAATATTATAAATCCAGAACTTTCTGTAATTACCAACATAGGTTTAGATCATACAGATATGTTGGGCAATACATTGCCTGAAATTGCTTTTGAAAAAGCAGGAATTATAAAAAATAACACTACTGTAGTGATCGGAGAAAGACAACAAGAAGTTCAAAAAATATTTGCAAAAAAAGCCCAAGAAACATTTTCTGAAATGTTTTATGCTTCAGATGTGTTAGAAACATACAAAACAGATTTGCTAGGAGATTATCAACAAAAAAATTGCAAAACAGCAGTTGTCGCCATCAATCATTTGCATGGTTTTAAAGTTTCTCAAGATCAAATTAAAAGAGGTTTGCAAAATGTAGTAAAAAACACCAATTTAAAAGGAAGGTGGCAAGTTTTGCAAGAAAAACCAAAGGTAATTTGCGACACAGCTCATAATAAAGAAGGTTTACAAATTGTTTTAAATCAACTTAAAAAAGAAAAATACAAGAAACTACATATTGTTTTAGGGCTGGTTTCAGATAAAAAAACGGAAGTTATTTTTCCTTTATTCCCTAAAAATGCGGTGTATTATTTTTGTAAACCAAATATTCCAAGAGGGCTTTCAGAAAATATTTTACAAGATAAAGCTGCACAAAATGGTTTGTTAGGAAAAAAGTTTTCTAATGTGAAAAATGCATACGAAAATGCCTTACACAATGCTAATCAAGATGATATCATTTATGTTGGTGGAAGCACGTTTGTAGTTGCAGAAATAATTTAAAAAATTTTTCATTTTTTATTTGGTAGATTAAAAATCCGTGTTATATTTGCATCCGCTTAGGGCGCGTAGCTCAGTTGGTTCAGAGCACTTGGTTTACACCCAAGGGGTCAGGGGTTCGAATCCCTTCGCGCCCACCAGATAAACCTTCACTTTTTAAGTGAAGGTTTTTTTATTTACTATTTTATGGAATATTATGTTTACATTCTTTATTCTAAAGCTTTAGATAAATTTTATGTTGGATGCAGTAAAGATGTTGAAAAGCGATTGCAGAGGCATTTGTTTAATCATAAAGGTTATACTGCGCGGACTAAAGATTGGGTAGTTGTTTACAAAGAAATTTGTGTAAATAAAATTGAAGCTCTAAAAAGAGAAAGACAAATAAAAGCATGGAAAAGTAAGGAAATGATTGTAAAGTTAATTTCAGAAAAATAGAGAATATTGTTCAGAGCATCCCGATTTTACATCGGGAGTGGTCAGGGGTTCGAATCCCTTTTCCGAAGTTAATTCGGAACAAGCTGCGCCCACCAGATAAACCTTCACTTTTTAAGTGAAGGTTTTTTTATTTACTATTTTATGGAATATTATGTTTACATTCTTTATTCTAAAGCTTTAGATAAATTTTATGTTGGATGCAGTAAAGATGTTGAAAAGCGATTGCAGAGGCATTTGTTTAATCATAAAGGTTATACTGCGCGGACTAAAGATTGGGTAGTTGTTTACAAAGAAATTTGTGTAAATAAAATTGAAGCTCTAAAAAGAGAAAGACAAATAAAAGCATGGAAAAGTAAGGAAATGATTGTAAAGTTAATTTCAGAAAAATAGAGAATATTGTTCAGAGCATCCCGATTTTACATCGGGAGTGGTCAGGGGTTCGAATCCCTTTTCCGAAGTTAATTCGGAACAAGCTGCGCCCACCAGATAAACCTTCACTTTTTAAGTGAAGGTTTTTTTATTTACTATTTTATGGAATATTATGTTTACATTCTTTATTCTAAAGCTTTAGATAAATTTTATGTTGGATGCAGTAAAGATGTTGAAAAGCGATTGCAGAGGCATTTGTTTAATCATAAAGGTTATACTGCGCGGACTAAAGATTGGGTAGTTGTTTACAAAGAAATTTGTGTAAATAAAATTGAAGCTCTAAAAAGAGAAAGACAAATAAAAGCATGGAAAAGTAAGGAAATGATTGTAAAGTTAATTTCAGAAAAATAGAGAATATTGTTCAGAGCATCCCGATTTTACATCGGGAGTGGTCAGGGGTTCGAATCCCTTTTCCGAAGTTAATTCGGAACAAGCTGCGCCCACCAGATAAACCTTCACTTTTTAAGTGAAGGTTTTTTTATTTACTATTTTATGGAATATTATGTTTACATT
>NZ_CBFHJT010000050.1:15437-22955 GCF_965656025.1 Polaribacter sp. | reverse complement strand
AAGTAAATACTTGATCTGATGTCATTCCATCTGGTAAAACCACTCCTCCGGAATTGTAAAAAACAAATAATAAAGACCCTATTAACATGAATAGTGCCCAAACTGGTACACTTGCTAAAACACCTATGTAAGCTGCTTTTTTAGCATCTTTATCGTTCTTTGCTGCTAAATACCTTTGTACAATCGTTTGATCTGTTCCATATTTTTGAAGCGCATAAAAAGCGCCATTAATAACTAAAACCCAGAATGTTAATTCTGAAAAACTAAAATTGTATGGACCAAAATCAATTTTTTTCATTGAAACTGCTTCGTTTAACATAAATCCTGCTCCTTTTTCTGAGCTAAATAGCAATACGCCAATACATAACAAACCTCCACCAATTAATAAGAAACCTTGAATTACATCCATCCAAATAACAGCTTCCATACCACCTAAAAGTGTTAGAATAATTATAATTACTGTTAAACATAAAATAAAAGTAGTTACGTCGATTCCTGTTAATGTTGCGAGTGCTAAACTCACCAAATACAGAACAGTTCCCATTTTAGAGAAATGAGTTAAAATAAAAGCAATAGAACTGTACATTCTTGCAAACGGACTAAATCTTCGTTCAAAATATTCGTAAGTACTTAGTCTTATTACTTTTCTAAACAAAGGAACAATCACCCAAATTAAACCTACTAAAACTATGGGGACCATAAGCCCTTGCACCAACAAAATCCAGTTAGACTTATAGGCTGCTGCAGGATAAGCTAAAAAAGTAACGCTACTGATTAACGTTGCAAATATTGAAATACCGATAGCCCATGCAGGTATTGTTTTACTTCCTGAAAAATATTGATCGGAACTTTTTTGTCTATTTGCAAAGTAAAATCCTGCACCTAAAGTAAATACTACAGAAATAATTACAATAACAATATCTACCCAATGTATATTTACCATAATAGTTTGGTTTTATTTATTCTACTTCTGTTAAAGGAGGCATCATAGTTTTATTACAAAGTCCTTTTTTACTCATTAAATATTTTAGAAAAGCTAAAGATTCTCCTAATGTTTTATCTTTTTGATATTCTTTTGCAACCGTATTTGTTTCTAGTTGCCATTTTTCACAATTTTTCCAATCTTTATTTAAAGCAGATTCATAAAGTAATTTATACATTTCAGGAACATAATTTCCAGTACTTGGTACAATACCATCTGCACCTAATTTTAAACTACCAAAACTTTGAGCTCCCCATCCACAGAAAAAAGAAAAATTAGGATTTTCTTTATAAGTCTGTATACAAATCTTCATACGTTCTTCATCTCTTTCAGAATCTTTTAACCCCCAAATATTTGAATGTTTCGATAATTCTGCAACAACCTCTAAAGGAATAGACATTTGCGTTGTTGCTTTGATGTTATACATCATTACTGGACCAGAAATTTTGTCTGCCAATGATTGATAAAAAAGTAACATTTGATTTGCAGATAAACCATAATAAGATGGCAAAGTTGCCACTACACAGTCTGCACCTAAAGCAATGTATTTATTTCCTCTTTCAATTAAATCATCTACTTGATTACCAACCAAACCAACATAAATGTTCTGATTGATGCCTTTTGCGTTTACAGCTGCTTCTACCAACTTAAGACTCTCTAATTCATTTATTGAACTAGACTCCCCTGTTGTTCCTAAAACCAAAGGGTGAATATTATTTTTTGCAAATAATTTTACGATACGCTCAACACCAACGACATCTATTGAAATATCTTTATTTAATGGTGTTACCATAGGTACAACTACTCCTGAAAAACGTTTTTGCATATTTTAAATTTAAAAATAAAGCATTCTAAAATGCTATCTGCAATATTATTAATTTAACAATAATTCGCTGTTATTTTTGAGCGTTGACCGATTGTGTAAAAGTTTGTATTTCTAATAACTAATAAAAAAAGACATGCATTTAAGCATGTCTTTCTTATTATTTTAAAAATTAACTTTTAATATTAGTGAACTAATAGTTTTAATGATTTTTGACCTTCAACTGTTTTTAAAGTTGTTATATAAAGACCAGCTTTCATGTTAAAATTAGTATCTTGAGAAGTAATAAATTCTTTTACTAAAGCTCCTGTAATACTATATACTTTTACTTCAGTTTTAGAAGTAACGTTAGAGATATATACTCTGTTTTTAGCAACTCTAATATCTGTAGAAATTGAGCCAAGGTTTTTATCAACAGATAAAGTTCTTTTGAAAACTCCGTTTTCATAGATTTTAGTTTCAAGACCTGCACCTAAGGAAACATCTACTTTACCTAAATAAATTCTGTAGACTCTTATTGTACCACCTCTGTTTGCAATTCTGTAAGCACCTGCATCTACAGCTTGAAACTGCATTACTCTAACTGCTTCATCACCAGTATCAGCTCCATCAATTGGCCCATCAAAATCACCAAGTCCAGCACCTTTATCCTCTATTCTTACAGGGACTCCTGTACCTCCTAAAGTTTCAAAACTAAAATAACCTGTTTTAAACCCAAGAGTTCCATCTCCTTCAATATCTGTGTACTGCCCTGAACCTACAACAGTTACCCATTGACCAGCTTCTAAATTAATACTAAAACCTCTATATCTACCAGTTTCTCTATACCTTTTATCTCCAGGTGTTGTAAATTGTATACACCCAGGAAATAAACTATCATCCATTCCATCAAACAATGTTGTACGGTTATCATAACGTGTTATATCATTTCTAGTAGTATATATTCTATCGCTGTTACTATCTCTAGCAAAAACTAAATCTACAGCACCATCTAAATCTGTTAAGTTTTTTGGTTTTGTGTATTCACTACCTCCACTTAAAAGAGTGCCTCCAGGAGGTGTTGGCGCAGAACCTTTTGAAGTTATTTGAAAATTTCCGCTAGCATAATTAGCGTTAAAAGTAGCATTATAAATTGCTTCTACACTTTGACCATCTTCATTTTCAAAACCATCATTAGGAGTCTGTTCAACTCCATTTTCGTCTGTATAAACAATTTGACGATTATAGTTAGCAAAGGCGTTTAAATAATCTAAAGGCAATAAGTTATCGAAACCAGCACCTAATTCTTTAGCTCCAAAATCCCAATATTTTATATTTTGTGCATTGTACGTTGCCGTAACAAAAAACATTGGTAAGATTAAAAATAGTAATTGTTTTTTCATTTTATGTATTTATTAAATTAATTTTATTTGTGTCACTTGGAAAAACCCAAATATATTATAAAAATAAAAAATACATGTATTATTCAAGTATATATTTGCACAACGGTCAATTCTATAAATTATATTATTTAGTATACAGACTTATTTAATTTTTAATTTGATATGTTTTATTTTTTTAATAAGAATTCTTGTTTTCTTTTGTAATTTGCCCAAAATAAAATTCATTAAAAGTAACTTTATTAAATTAAAATATTGATTTTAAGAAAAATAAAATATTAAAATTCTAACACAACAGGTAATGAAATGAAAAAATCTATTTTGGTATTTATCTTATTTTATGTAGTAAAAATCTCTAACGCTCAAGTACAAGAAGAACTTTGGCTTTTAGATAATCTTACTGAAATTGGAGGTCATGACGTAAATATAATTGGTAGCCCTAAAATTATAGAAACGTCCATTGGAACTGCTGTAGAATT
This sequence comes from Polaribacter sp., assembly GCF_965656025.1. GTDB lineage: Bacteria > Bacteroidota > Bacteroidia > Flavobacteriales > Flavobacteriaceae > Polaribacter. The sequence goes on along the minus strand of NZ_CBFHJT010000050.1, from coordinate 19,292 downwards.
TAACGGAATTAATGATGGTTTAATTATAAATAACAGTCCTTTGGCGGAAGCTTTAGAATTTACGGTTGAAATTCTTTTTAAACCCTATTCTAATGGTGGTGTAGAGCAACGATTTCTTCACATACAACAAGATAATGACAATAGAATATTGATAGAGTTGAGAAATAACAATAATGAAAATTGGAGTTTAGATACATTTATAAAATCCGGAAACTCAAATAAGACTTTATTAGATTATTCTTTTGTTCATAATTTAAACACCTGGCATCATGCAGCCTTAGTTTATAAAGAAGGAAAAATGCAACATTTTGTAGATGGCCAAAAAGAATTAGAGGGCACAATAGACTATAAAGTTGTAAATTCTGGGCAAACATCTTTAGGTGTAAGACTTAACAAAGTATCTTGGTTTAAAGGCGCAATTCATTCCTTAAAAGTTACCCATAAAGCACTTAACCCTAATGAATTTATGGAAATATCAAAAACCTTAAACATACTTAAAACTAAAGAAAATACTATTGTCAGTAGCTTTTATCCAAACCCAATTATATCCAATTGTCTCTTAAAATATAAATTACTCAACTCTTCTTATGTTTCTATTAAATTATTTACAATAAATGGTATAAAAATCTCTTCACTTTTTTCAGGTTTTAAAAAGATAGGGACTCATGAGCTGAAATTGAATCTTGAAAATTTAAAATCTGGCATTTATTTTTTGGAAATTAATTCTGGTGATAAAAAATCAATTCAAAAGATTATTATTCGATAGAATTAATTCTAATAATCTTAGGTACATCAAACAAAAGAATAATACTAAAAATTAGAAAAAAATAAGATTTAAATTTGATACAAGCTAAAGAAGTATTTTTGTTTTTTAGAGTTTATTTGTATTTCTTACAGTGATTCTCTATCGATAAAATTAAAAGGAACTTTTATTCTTCCATGGGTTTTATCTAAAATTATTTTTGCTGCTGTTTCTCCCATTATTTTAAAATCTGTAGACATTACTGTAATTCCTAATAGTTCTTTTAAGTCGGTGTCATTGTAAGAAATAATACCGATATCGCTTCCTAACTTATATTCGTCTTCCCTTATTTGTTTTACTAGGTTAACCAAGTCAGCTTCTTCTATAGTTATAAATAAATCTCCTTTTTTTAGAATCATATCATCATAAATTTCATTTAATATTTCGAAATCTAAGTTCTGCTCAACACAAAATTTTCTAAATCCATGTAGTATACGTCTTGGGTAAGGGTACACAGATTTATCAGGATATATTAGCATTATTTTTTTGTATTTTTTTATTTTTGATATTCCTTTTTTTAAGGCATCATAAATATCATTTTCAAAGTCTTGAAAAATCTCGGTGCAATCAAGTTGTAAATTTGAATTGGTGTTATCTAATATTACTAATTTTTCTTTTGGAATTTTCTTTATAGCTTTAATAACATTATCTGTAAAACTAATATGAGTTAAATTATCTGTCTTAAAATGTGGCATAATTACATAATAATCATAGGCAGATTTATTTTTATCTAAAAGGTTTAAAAATAAACTTTCATCACAATGGTAAATGTGTAAATCTGTGTGAGAATTGGCCCCAATAGCATTTATAAAACAATTGTAAGTTCTTAACTTATATGAACTAAGTTTATTTACTAAAAATAAAATATTTACTTTAGATATTAGTTGTGTTCTAGAAATATAGTATCCTTTACCTCTTATAGAAGTTATAATTTTTCGATCTTTTAGAATACTATAAGCTTTTTCAACAGTATCTCTAGAAATATAAAACTCTTCGCTAAACCTGTTTATAGAAGGTATCTTTTGATCAATTTTTAATACTCCATTTGAAATATTATGAATTATAGAGTCAATAATTTGTTGATATTTAGGGATTCTTGAATTTTCGTCAATTTTAATTAACTCAATCATTTTCTTGTGGTATTAAATTTAAATATACTCATATTTAATAAGTTTCATTTTATTAATTTCAAAAAAATCTTCGAAAATCTTAATTTAAAATTAAAACAAAATTACTAATCTTTTCTTTTTTGAGTATGGCTTTTTTAACATAAGTAAGTTACTATTTAATTGTTTTTACTTCTGATTTTTTTATAAAATTGATTTTTACGGTATTGTACAGGATAGAAAACTCTTATTAGGAATTTACTTTTGAAATATTATTTATACATAATTAAAATGATGGAAATTAGCAAAAAATTCAAGTACGTAGATTATTTGTGGGATCAAAAAAAAGCAGATGCTTTAGGCGATGACCAAGTAGCTTTATTTTTATATCGATCTAACATATTAGGTGCAGATTTAAGAATAACAAATTATGGAGGAGGAAATACCAGCTGTAAAACGATAGAAAAAGACCCTTTAACAAACGAAGAAGTTGAGGTGATGTGGGTAAAAGGTTCTGGTGGAGATATTGGTACATTAGACAGATCTGGTATTGCAGGTTTATATACCAGTAGATTACGTAACTTAAAAAATGTTTATGGTGGTTTAGAAGATGAAGATCGTATGGTTGGTTTATTCAATCATTGTATCTATGATTTAAATAGTAAAGCTCCATCAATAGATACACCTTTACATGGCTTATTACCATTTACACACATAGATCATTTACATCCAGATGCATTAATTGCAGTTGCTGCTGCAGAAGATAGTGAAAAAGTGACCAAAGAAATTTGGGGAGATACTATGGGATGGGTGCCTTGGCAACGTCCTGGTTTCGATTTAGGTCTTCAGCTAGAAAAATGTTTGGCTGAAAACCCTGGCATTAGAGGTATTGTTTTAGGTTCTCATGGATTATTCACTTGGGGAGATACCTCTTATGAATCTTACATTAATAGCTTAGAAGTTATAGAAATGGCTTCTGAATATATTGAGAAAAAAATAAAAGAAAATGGTGAAGTTTTTGGCGGGCAAAAAGTGAAAAGTTTACCAGCGCAAGAACGTAAAGAAAAAGCAGCCGAATTAATGCCTTTATTAAGAGGTTTATGTTCATCAGAAAAAAGCATGATTGGTCATTTTTCTGATAATGATGTTGTTTTAGAATATATTAATAGTAATGATTTAGAAAGATTAGCGCCAATGGGAACGTCTTGTCCAGATCATTTTTTACGTACAAAAATTCAACCTTTAGTTTTAACACTTGATACGAATGAAGATCTTTCTGATTCTGATGCCATTCTTAAAAAATTAGAACCTACTTTTGAACAGTACAGACAAGAGTATGCCGATTATTATAATACTTGTAAAAAAGAGAATAGTCCAGCAATGCGAGATCCAAATCCGGTAATCATTATTTACCCAGGAGTTGGTATGTTCAGTTTTGCAAAAAACAAACAAACTACTCGTGTAGCTAGTGAATTTTACATTAACGCAATAAATGTAATGCGAGGTGCAGAAGCAATTACAGCATATACTTCTTTACCAAGACAAGAAGCTTTTGATATAGAATACTGGTTGTTAGAAGAAGCTAAATTACAACGTATGCCAAAAGAGCAACCATTATCAAGAAAAGTTGCTTTTGTAACTGGTGCTGGAGGTGGAATTGGTAAAGCAATTGCAGATAAATTAGCAGCAGAAGGTGCTAATGTAGTATTAACAGATATTAATGAAGAAAGTTTAAAAGAGGCAAATGCAACTTATAAAAGAGATGTTTCTACCTATGCTGTTTGTGATGTTACAGATACCAATTCTATAGCAGAAGCATATAAAACAGCTTGTTTAGAGTTTGGTGGTGTAGATATTATTGTACATAGTGCAGGTTTAGCAATATCTAAAGCTTTAGAAGACACTACAGATAAAGATTGGAATATTTTACAAAACATATTGGTAAAG
>NZ_CBFHJT010000050.1:4372-15339 GCF_965656025.1 Polaribacter sp. | reverse complement strand
AATGCGTAAGCAAGGTTTAGGGGGTAATTACATTGCTATTGCAAGTAAAAACGGATTAGTTGCAGGCCCGAATAACGTAGCTTACGGAACTGCAAAAGCAGCCCAACAACATATGGTACGTTTATTAGCTGCAGAATTAGCAAAAGATAAAATTAGAGTAAATACAGTAAACCCTGATGGTGTTATTGTTGGAAGCAAAATTTGGGAAGGTGCTTGGGCAGAAGGTAGAGCAAAAGCAAACGGAATTACTGTTGAAGAATTACCAGCATTTTATGCAAAACGAAACTTATTGAACGAAATAATTAGACCAGAAGATATTGCAAATGGTGTATTTTCTTTAGTAGGAATTTTAGATAAATCTACAGGAAACATAATTAATGTAGATGGTGGAATGGCAAATGCATTTGTAAGGTAATTAAAAAATCAACCTTACATTTACATATAAAACTTCCATAGAGAATGTAAAATTTATGGAAGTTTTTATTTAAAACAATATTTTATGAAACTAAGCAAACAACATATAGAAGACGATAATAAAAAAAATCTTGCTTCACAAAATAAAAATTTTAACTTCTTAGCAGATTCATTAGCTTCTAATGGTATTGATGTCCAGGAAATTGTAACAAAATTATCAGAATTTCAAGTAGCCATTCCAAGTTGGGCTCTAGGTGCAGGAGGTACTCGTTTTGGGCGTTTTGGGTTTTATGGAGAGCCATCAACTTTAGAACAAAAAATAGAAGATGTTGGTATTTTACATGCATTAACACAAACTGCAGGAGCTGTTTCGTTGCATATTCCTTGGGATATTCCATCAGATTATACTGCAATTAAAGAAAAAGCAGATGCTTTAAATATAAAGTTTGATGCTGTAAACTCTAACACATTTCAAAATCAAAAAAATGCTAAAGAGAGTTATAAATACGGTTCTTTAAGCAATACAAGTAAGACAGTTCGTGAGCAAGCAATTCAACACAATATTGATGTTATTAAAATTGGAGAAAAGCTAGGGTCTAAAGCGTTAACAGTTTGGTTGGCAGATGGCTCTTGTTTTCCTGGGCAAAATAATTTTCAAACGGCATTGCAAAACACTCAAGACAGTTTAAAAGATATCTATAAAGATTTGCCAAATGATTGGAAAATGTTAATAGAATACAAACCTTATGAACCTAACTTTTATTCTACTGTAATCCAAGATTGGGGAACATCATTTATGTTAGCAAATGAATGTGGCGAAAAAGCATTTTCTTTAGTAGATTTAGGCCATCATTTGCCAAATAGCAACATAGAGCAAATTGTATCAATTTTAATGTTAAAAGGTAAATTAGGTGGTTTTCATTTTAACGATAGCAAATATGGAGATGATGATTTAACCGTTGGTAGCATTAAACCTTACGCATTATTCTTAATTTTTAATGAGCTAGTTTACGGAATGCAAAACAACCCTCAAAATCCAGATTTAGCGTGGATGATTGATGCAAGTCACAATGTAAAAGATCCTTTAGAAGATTTAATTCAGTCTTTAGAAGCAATCCAAGAAGCTTATGCAAAAGCATTATTAGTAGACCAAAAAGCATTAAAAGCAGCGCAGTTAGAAAACGATGTTGTAAAATGCCAAGAAATTTTACAAGGTGCTTATAGAACAGATGTAAGACCACTTTTGGCTGCTGCAAGGCTACAAACTGGTGGCGCAATTAGTCCAATACAAAGTTATAGAAATTTAGCAGTAAGAGATGGTTTAATTAAAGAAAGAGGTAAAAATACTGTAGCAACAGGATTGTAAAATTAAAACCATGAAACAAAAAGTTACTGCCGTTTTTGATATCGGGAAAACTAATAAAAAGTTTTTTCTCTTTGATAAAAATTACAAAGAAGTTTACAGAGAATATGCTTCTTTTGATGAAATTAAGGATGAGGATGGTTATCCAACAGAGAATTTAAAAGCTTTACAAACATGGTTAAAAAAACTTTTTAATAAAATTATAAAAAGTGAAGAGTTTACAATAAAAGCAATTAACTTTTCTACATACGGAGCAAGTTTTGTTCATATTGATGAAAATGGAAACCCGTTGACACCTTTGTATAATTATACGAAAGAAATTAATAAAGATATCGTTGATGATTTTTATAAAAAATATGGGCCTGAATTAGAAATTACAAGAACAACAGGTTCACCAAAATCTGGACTTTTAAACTCTGGAATGCAATTGTATTGGATAAAACATACCAAACCAGAAATATTTAAAAAGATTAAATACTCCTTGCATTTACCACAATATTTAAGCTTTATTTTTACAGGAATTCCTTTTAGCGAATATACAAGTATAGGCTGCCATACATCTTTATGGAATTATGAAACCAAAGATTATCATAATTGGGTTTACCAAGAAGAAATTCATAAAATACTGCCGCCAATTGTTTCTACAGAAACCAGTATAAATATGAATTACAATGGCAAAAGAATTAAAATTGGTGTTGGTATTCATGATAGTTCATCAGCTTTATTACCTTATGTAAGAAGCATTAAAAAACCTTTTGTTTTAGTTTCTACAGGTACTTGGTCTATTGCTTTAAATCCTTTTTCTGATGTTCCTTTAACGGAAGAAGAAACCAAAAATGGTTGCATCAATTATATGAGAATTAATGGCAAACCTGTAAAATCATCAAGGTTATTTTTAGGAAACGAATATAAGCTACAAGTAAAAGAATTATCAGAAAAATTTAAAGTAGACAAAGACTACCACAAAACTGTAGAATTTGATTATGATGCATATTTTGAAATTATAAAAGAATTTGATTATTGTTTTAGGTGGAAATCTTTTTCAGATAAAAATATGCCCGAAAAAACTAAATATTATTACAACAATTTCGAGCAAGCATATCATCAATTAATGATTGAGTTGGTTCAGTTACAAGTAAAAAGTATTAAGAGAATTGCAGATACCGCAGAAATAGATCGTTTATATGTAGACGGCGGATTCACAGATAATGACCTATATATTAAATTGTTGTCTCATTATTTAAGAGGTATGAAGTTGAGAACAACCAAGGCTTCTCTAGGCTCTGCCCTTGGTGCTGCAATTTCTATATCAGACACAAAATTAAATTCAAAATTCTTAAAAAAGAATTATTCTTTACAAAAACATGTTCCTTTTATTATCAAATAAAAATGTATGGAAATTATAATAGATCCGCGTTATCCGTCGGTAGATGATTTACGCAATAAAGCAAGAAAAAAAATCCCAAAATTTGCTTTCGAGTATTTAGATGGTGGTTGTAACGAAGATGTAAATCTCATCAGAAATACATCAGAATTAAGAGAGGTACAGTTGAAACCAAATTACTTGAGAAATCATGGAGGTTCATCAACAAAAACTAAATTATTTGGTATCGAGTACGATGCTCCTTTTGGTATTGCACCAGTTGGTTTACAGGGATTAATGTGGCCAAACTCGCCAGAAATTTTAGCAAAAGCTGCTTTTGATCATAATATTCCTTTTATTTTAAGTACAGTAACTACCACAAACATAGAAAGAGCGGCAGAACTAACAGAAGGTAAAGCTTGGTTTCAGTTATATCATCCAACAGAAAATAGTTTGAGAGATGACATTATAAAAAGAGCAGAGGCTGCAGAATGCCCTGTTTTGGTTATTTTGTGTGACGTACCAACGTTTGGAATTAGACCAAGAGATATTAGAAATGGTTTGGCAATGCCTCCTAAAATGAACATCTCTAACATCTTACAAGCATTTGGAAGACCACATTGGAGTTTACAAACCTTAAAACACGGTATACCAAACTTTGCAAATTTATTGCCCTATATGCCCAAAGATTTAGATTTAAAGCAATTGGGTAAATTTATGGATGAAACATTTTCTGGTCGATTAAATGAAGAAAAAATTAAACCAATTCGAGATATGTGGAAAGGAAAATTGGTTTTAAAAGGTGTAGCATCTCATTATGATGCAGAACAAGCAATTCGTTTAGGTTTAGACGGAATTATTGTATCTAATCACGGTGGAAGACAACTAGATGCTGGAGAATCTACCATTAAACCATTAACAACCATTGCAGAAAAATATGGTGACCAAATAGAAGTAATGATGGATAGTGGAATTCGTTCTGGTGTTGATGCCGCAAGAGCATTAGCTTCTGGGGCAAAATTTACTTTTATGGGCAGATCTTTTATGTATGGTGTTTCTGCTTTAGGAAAAAATGGCGGAAATCATACCATATCATTATTAAAAACAGAATTACAACAAGTGATGGAACAAATTTGCTGCGAACGTGTTGAAGATTTTCCAAATCATTTAATAAAATAAAAACAATCAAAAACATTATGAGTCAAGTTAGCATAGAGTCAGATCAAATAGAGGAAGTTGCTGGTGGTGAATTTGAAAGAGAACCTGTCCCAAAATCAAAGTTAAAAGGTTGGGGAAGTTTTCTTGGCATGTATGCAGGTGAACATGCTGCAGGTACAGAATTTATGATTGGTCCACTTTTTTTAACAGCTGGTGTAAGTGCTTTTGATTTAATAATTGGTTTATTATTAGGTAATTTATTAGCAGTACTTTCTTGGCGATTTTTAACTGCAGAAATTGCTGTTAAAAACAGATTGACGCTTTACTTTCAACTAGAAAAAATTTGTGGTAAAAAACTAGTAACCGCATACAATTTAGCAAACGGAATCTTATTTTGCTTTTTAGCAGGTTCTATGATTACAGTTTCTGCAACTGCGGTTGGAATTCCTTTTGATATGGAGATGCCAAAGTTAGATGATACATTACCAAATGGAGTCACTTGGATTGTTATTGTAATAATAATTGGTGCCGTAATTTCTTTAATTGCTTCTAAAGGATATGATACGGTTTCTAAAGCCGCAAACTGGATGTCTCCAGTAATTGTTTTAGCCTTTTTAGCTTGTGGTATTGTTGCATTAAATCAATTAGACGTAACTAGTTTATCTGATTTTTGGAATATCTGGGGAGAAGGTTCAGAACCGTTTCCTGGTCAAATTAAATTTACATTTTGGCATGTAGTTATTTGGTCTTGGTTTGCAAATGGAGCAATGCATATTGGAATGTCTGATTTATCTGTTTTTAGATTTGCAAAAAAAGCAAGTTCTGGATGGACTACAGCTGCAGGAATGTATGTTGGGCATTATATGGCATGGATCGCTGCAGCATTATTGTATGCAGTATATTTAAAATCTCCAGAAGCATTAACTTTTTTAAATAATGGAGAAGCACCACCTGTAGCTCCCGGGCCTTTGGCAAATAATGCATTGGGTATTTTTGGAATTATTGCAGTTGTTTTAGCCGGTTGGACTACAGCAAATCCAACAATTTATAGAGCTGGTTTAGCTTTTCAAGCCATTATACCAAAAGCATCAACTTTTTGGGTAACAATTATTGCAGGTACAATTGCAACTATTGCTGGTTTATTTCCAGCATTTGCAATGAAACTACTTGGTTTTGTAGCTTTATATGGTTTTATTTTAGCACCTGTTGGTGCGGTAATAGTTTTTGAACATTTCTTTGCCGAAAAATTCGGAATTAAAAAAAACTACGCAGAGTTTGCAAGTATTAAAATAAATAATGCTGTACTATTTGCTTGGGCAATAAGTTTTGGATTGTTCTATTTTATTTCTCTTCAATTTGATGTGTTTTTGTCTTTTGTAACACTTCCTGCTTGGTTATTAAGTGGTGTATTGTTTTTAATTTTTAGTAAAATTATTCAAAATAAAAAATAAAGTATGTTGCATATAATAAAGAACATTTTTAACATTTTAGCCTTGTATTTATCTATTCCTTTTAAAATTTCAAAAGGGAAAAAGAATTGTGCAAAAAAGCAAATAAAAATTCTTTCTTTAAATATAAAAAAACAAATTTTAAGCAATCTATCATAGTAAATTCAGCAAGTTCTAAATCTGAAGTCGGTCATTTTCCAGAAAGAGCATCTTCAGATATAGCCCCTTTAAAAAAGCTATAAACACTGCTAATTCGAATGGAATTAATATTTTTAAAGCAGAAAAATAGTTTATTATAAATGCTTCGTTGCTTAAAACAATTTCAAAACATCTTTTAAAATAGGGTTGGTGTTATTTTTATTCCACAAAACAGATAATGTTGTTGTTTGCTTTATATTTTCTAACTCAATAAACTTTATCTTATAACCTCTTTTTTGCGCCAAAGATTTTGGAATTATTGAAACTCCAAAGTTATTTTCTACCAATTTAAAGATTGAACTTGAGTGAATGGTATTGTGTGAAACCAACGGTGAAAAACCACAATCATCGAAAATTTGCATCATTTTTTCATAATATGATGCGCTGTAATTAGCATCAAAAAGTATAAATTGTTCTTCTTTAAATTGATGTAAACTTATAAAATTTGCTGCATCAATTTTATGATTTTTAGGTAAAACCAAACAGAAATTTTCTTTTAAAATTGGTAAAATCTCTAAGTTTCTTGGTACTCTTTCTAAACGAACAAAACCAATATCCAAATTAAAAGAAATCAAATCTTCTATTTGTTTTTTATTGTCTAACTCTTTTAAATCAAACAAAATATCTGGATGATTTTTTTCAAACTGCAACAACAAATTCGGAATTACATCTTGCATTGCAGAACCTACATAACCGATTTTTAACTCACCTTTTTTACCATCTTCTAACAATTTAGCGTTTTCTAAAGTATGTGAAAGTGAATTAAGTTGAATGGTAAATTCTTTTTTTAAATATTCACCAACCTTAGTTAAAACAACCTTTCTATTATGTCTTTCAAATAAAACAACACCCAATTCCTCCTCTAAAAACTTGATCTGCTTACTTAAACCTGGTTGAGAAATAAATAGTTTTTCCGCGGCTTTTCTAAAATGCAACTCTTCAGCTACTGCCAAAAAATACTTTAAATGTCTAAATTCTATTTGATAACTCATAGTTATTATTTAAGGTAATAAATAGTATTAATTAGTATCAAAAGTAACAATAACTTTGTAGAAAACTAACAATTCTAAAAAAATGATGTTTAAATACGGAATAGACAAACTTACCTTACACAAAGTGATAGAAATTGCAAACGGTAAGTTAAAAGCAGTTATAGATACCAAAGCTAAAGGAAACATCAATTTATCTAGAAAAAAAGTTGAAGCCATCATTAAAAGCAACAAGGTTGTATATGGCATAAATACAGGGTTTGGTCCTTTGTGTGATGTTAAAATTTCAGAAAAAGAAACCAATCTTCTTCAAAAAAATCTATTAATAACACACGCAGTAGGTGTAGGTGAAAATATTGATAAAAATCTTTCTAAAATAATGATGATTTGCAAGGTACATGCGTTATGTCAAGGGTATTCTGGTGTACGTCTAAAGCTAATTGAGCGCATTGTATATTTTATTGAAAACGACTTATTACCCACGGTTCCAAAACAAGGTTCTGTTGGGGCTTCTGGAGATTTAGCACCTCTTTCTCACTTATTTTTACCCTTAATTGGTGAAGGCGAATTTTGGATTGACAAACAGATTGTACCTGCAAAACAAATTCTTAAACAACATAAGTTAAAACCTTTAGAATTACATGCTAAAGAAGGTTTAGGTTTGATAAACGGGACCCAATTTATTTTAGCTCATACAATTATTGGCTTAAAAAAAATGAGCTATTTGCTAAATTTAGCAGATGTTTCTGGAGCAATGAGTATAGAAGGCTATAAAGGAAGTAAATCTCCATTTAAGGAAGAATTACATAAAATTAGACCTTTTAAGGGAAGTTTAAAAGTTGCTAAAAGAATGCGTATGCTTTTTAAAGATTCGCAAAATATTACCTCTCATATAGATTGCGAACGCGTGCAAGATCCTTACTCTATGCGTTGCATACCTCAAGTGCATGGTGCATCTAGAAACGCTTTTTATCACCTAAAAGAATTGGCAGAAATAGAAATGAACGCGGTTACAGACAACCCAATTATTTTAAGTGAAACCGAGGCAATTTCTGGTGGAAATTTTCACGGACAACCCTTAGCGATGGCTTTAGATTATGCTTCTATTGCTGCTGCAGAGTTAGGAAATATTGCAGACAGACGTTGCTACTTATTATTGGAAGGTAAATATGGTTTACCAAGATTATTAACTCAAAGTGGTGGATTAAATTCTGGTTTTATGATTCCACAATACACAACTGCTGCTTTGGTAACAGAAAATAAATCCTTGTGCTTCCCTCCTTCTGCAGATAGCATTCCAACTTCTTTAGGACAAGAAGATCATGTTTCAATGGGAAGTATTTCAGGAAGACAGTTCAATGAAATTTTAGGTAATTTAGAAAAAATACTAGCCATAGAGTTGCTCTATGCTACTCAAGCTTTAGAGTTTAGAAGACCAAATACTTTTTCTACAATTATTGAAGAAAACTTTAAAATTATTAGAAAAAAAGTAGATAAGTTAGAAGATGATAGGCTTTTAAAAGAGGATATAAATGCCTTGATAAAACTCGTAAAAACACAAAAGTTAATTGTAAAATATACATAAAAATGGATTTTAAAGCACAAATTTTACAAGGAATTCCAAGTAAACTTCCTGCAAGAAAAGAATATCCAAAGGATGCAAATAGAGCTCCAAAAAGGAAAGACATTTTATCTGTTGAAGAAAAAACACTAGCCATCAAAAATGCGTTACGTTATTTCCCTAAAGATTGGCATACAGAATTAGCAGAAGAGTTTGCTAATGAATTAAAAGAATTTGGTAGAATTTATATGTACAGATTCAAACCAAATTATAAAATACATGCAAGATCCATTACAGATTATCCTGCAAAAACCAAACAAGCTGCAGCCATTATGTTAATGATTCAAAACAACCTAAATCCAGATGTAGCTCAACATCCAGAAGAATTGATAACTTATGGCGGTAATGGTGCTGTTTTTCAAAACTGGGCTCAATATCTTTTGGTGATGCAATACTTAGCAAACATGACAGAAGAACAAACTTTGCATTTATATTCTGGGCATCCAATGGGTTTGTTTCCATCTTCTAAAAATGCACCTAGAGTTGTAGTTACAAACGGAATGACAATTCCCAACTATTCAAAACCAAATGACTGGGAAAAAATGAACGCTTTAGGAGTATCACAATATGGACAAATGACAGCTGGTTCCTTTATGTATATTGGTCCACAAGGTATTGTGCATGGAACTACAATTACAGTTATGAATGCTTTCAGAAAAATATTAAAGAAGGATGAAAAACCGAACGGAAAAATATTTTTAACTGCTGGTTTGGGTGGTATGAGTGGTGCACAGCCAAAAGCTGGAAACATTGCCGGTTGTATAACTATTTGTGCAGAAGTAAATAGAAAAGCAGCAACCAAAAGATACGAGCAAGGTTGGGTAGATCTTTTAATTGATGATATTGATGATTTGGTTGAAAGAACTTTAGCTGCTCAACAAAACAATGAAGTTATTTCAATAGCATTTATTGGAAACGTGGTAGATGTTTGGGAAAAATTTGATGAAGAAAATATTTTCATACATATTGGCTCAGATCAAACCTCTTTACACATTCCTTGGACAGGTGGCTATTATCCTACTGATATTAGTTATGAAGAAGCTACTATTTTAATCAAAGAAAACCCAACACTTTTTAAAGAAAAAGTACAAGAAACGTTAAGGAGACATGCAAGATCGATAAATAACCATACTAAAAAAGGAACGTACTTTTTCGACTATGGAAACGCTTTTTTACTAGAGGCATCAAGAGCTGGAGCAGATGTTATGGCAGAAAATAATATCGATTTTAAATATCCTTCCTACGTACAAGATATTTTAGGACCTATGTGTTTCGATTATGGTTTTGGTCCTTTTAGGTGGGTTTGTGCATCTGGTAAACAAGAAGATTTAGACAAAACCGATAAAATAGCTGCTGTTGTTTTACAAGAAATTATGCAAAATTCGCCAGCGGAAATTCAATTACAAATGCAAGATAACATCACTTGGATAGAAAATGCAAAATCGAATAAAATGGTGGTAGGTTCTAAAGCAAGAATTTTATATGCAGATGCTGAAGGGCGAGTAAAAATTGCTAAAGCTTTTAACAATGCTATAAAAAACGGAGAAATTGGCCCTGTTATTTTAGGTAGAGATCATCATGATGTTAGTGGTACAGACTCACCTTTTAGAGAAACTTCTAACATTTACGATGGCAGCAAATTTACTGCAGACATGGCCATACAGAATGTTATTGGAGATAGTTTTAGAGGCGCAACTTGGGTTTCCATTCACAATGGTGGTGGAGTTGGTTGGGGAGAAGTTATTAATGGTGGTTTTGGCATGTTGTTAGATGGAACTAAAGAAACAGAAAAAAAATTAAAGAGCATGTTATTTTATGATGTTAATAACGGAATTGCAAGAAGGAGTTGGGCAAGAAATGAGGAAGCTATTTTTGCCATTAAAAGAGAAATGAAAAGAACTCCAAATTTAAAAATTACTTTACCTAATTTAGTTGAAGAAACTATTTTAAAAGATTTATTTTAATGAAAGTACTTTTTAAAAATATCAAAGAATTAATTCAAGTTAGAGCACAAAACACTTCTTTTCTATCAGGAAAAGAAATGAGTGTTTTACCTACCATAAAAAATGCCTTCTTATTAATTGAAGATGAAATAATTGCAGATTATGGTAAAATGGAGAATTGCCCCAAAACAGATTGTAAAATAATTAATGCCACAGGAAAAATGATTTTACCATCTTGGTGCGATTCTCATACACACTTAGTTTTTGCCGGTAATAGAGAAGATGAATTTGTAAGCAGAATTAAAGGACTTTCTTACGAAGAAATAGCAAACAATGGGGGTGGTATTTTAAATTCTGCAAAAAAACTTCAGAATACTTCAGAGAAAGACTTGTACAATCAAAGTAAAGTTCGGTTAGAAAAAATTATACAACTTGGTACAGGTGCTGTAGAAATTAAATCTGGATATGGT